>WGDQ01000815.1 GCA_015493185.1 Planctomycetaceae bacterium | reverse complement strand
GTTGGGCGCCCGATACGACGCGTTCAAAACGGGAGACCCCGCCGGCCCTGTGCGAGACATCACCACATGGGTCAAGCCCGACCGTCTTCAGCGCCGCCTTGACGACCTTGCCCTGCTCAATCGCCGTTTCATCGAACCACGCGAACCGTTTTTCCGGAACCACGTGCCCACCGAAACTGTGGCCGCTGCCACGCGAATGATGCACAGCGAACAGTTGGCCGCCTTCGACGTGATGCAGGAACCCCGTGCCGTGAGGAATCGATACGGCAACACACCTTTTGGGCGCGGCTGCCTGGCCGCGCGGCGTCTGATCGAGGTTGGCGTGCGGTGCGTGGAGGTAAACCTTAGCGGATGGGACAGTCACGTCGACAACCACAGCGTGCATCGCGAGTTGGTGCGAATCCTCGATCCGGCGTTTGCCGCACTGCTAGGCGATCTACGTGAGCGTGATCTGCTGGATCGCACCATTGTGATCTGCGCCGGCGAATTTGGCCGAACGCCCCGCATCAACGCCCTCGACGGACGTGATCATTGGACGCACGGTTTCAGCGTGGCCTTGGCGGGCGGGCCTATTCGTGGCGGGGTCGTTGTCGGGGAAACAGATCCAGAAGGTCGCGAGCGCGTCAAACAACCACACCGCTATGGCGACATTCATGCTACGGTGCTTACGGCGCTCGGTCTGGACATCGAGAAGCAATACATCTCCCAAGCGGGACGGCCTATCCGCCTGAGCGATGGTGAGCCAATTGCTGCGCTGCTTGGCGACACACCACGCGGATGAAGATGAACAAGTTGGACCGGAAAGAATGCTGTCGGACCAAAAAGAAAAATGCACCGGCAAGAAGTTCTTGCCGGTGGTCGGGCACCCGCGAACCGACAGGGCACGCCCAACATCTGGTTTCGCGGTGCGAGCCAACGGCGCGCAGAATAACGACGTCGAATGCGCCGCGACCGCGCGAAATAACCGATCGGCGTGGGCGTTTCTTAACGCTTTGAGAACTGCGTGCCGCGGCGGGCACCCCGCAAGCCGTACTTCTTGCGCTCTTTCATGCGCGAGTCGCGCGTCAGATGGCCCGCCTCGCGAAGTGTGTGCTCGAGTTCCGGGTCCATCTTTTTCAAAGCACGGGCAATACCCAGCCGAATTGCCCCGGCCTGTCCGGTGAAGCCTCCGCCGTGAACCTTCACGACCACATCAACCGCCTGACGGGTTTCGGTCACTTCGAGCGGGGCGAGCACGTCTTTGATGTCTTTTTCGTTGGCGAAGAATTCGTCCAGCGGCCGCTTGTTGACCAGAATCATTCCACTGCCGGGACGTACCCGTACACGGGCCACCGACGACTTGCGCCGCCCCGTTCCAAGGCACTCGCCTGTGGGTGTGGATTCAACTGCGGTTGCCTCAGCCATGCTTCACTCCGAATAAACTTTCTCGCTCACTGCGTCAGGTGATAAATCGTCGAACGCCGTTGAAATGGCATCCCCCGGCTTCAAGCCTCGTACGGTTCTTTACCGCACATGGCCGACTACGTGGCGGCAGTCTTCTTGGCGCCAAGGTCCACGGGTTCAGGCCGTTGGGCCTGATGCGGGTGTACTTCGCCGGCGTAAATTTTCAGCTTTGCCAGCATTCTCCGGCCTAGCTTGTTTTTGGGAAGCATTCGCCGAACGGCCTCGCTGAGAATGCGTTCTGGATGCCGCTCCAGGCGCTTAGCCGCTGTTTCGCTGCGTTGCCGAGGGTACCCCGTGTACCACGTGTAACGCTTTTGTTCCCATTTGTTTCCTGTAAAGCGAACCTTTTCGGCGTTGATCACCACAACGTAATCGCCCGTATCAACGTGCGGCGTATAGGTGGGGCGATGTTTGCCCATCAGCCGCACGGCAATTTCAGAGGCCAGGCGTCCTACCACTTTGTCGGTCGCATCGACCAATACCCACTGTGGTTCCAGCTCGCCGGGCTTGGCCATATACGTTTTCTGCGATTTCGGTAAAGCGGTCTTTTTCATCGCATTTTCGGGATCAGAGGCTTTTGGGGAAGGCGACAGCGCGCTAGCCAATCGGCCGCCGCTCAGATGGCCCCCCTCAGAATATGCTGGGGCTGCCCTCCTCGCGGCAAAACCAGCAATGTAGCGGCTTTGGCACGCTGCTTCAAGCCTCACCACATCGCAAAATAAGGCCATCGCCGAGGTTAATGGGCCGCGGGCGCTTTTGGGCTGGCGTCGCGCACGCCTCGCCTGCCTGTTCCTACGACGCCGAGGCTGGAGCGAAGCACCTGGGAGGGAGCACGAGGCCAGTCACCGCAGGTCGCGTGCCGACCGGTAGACGCGGCGTTGGCCTGTCTCTCTTGTCTTTCAGAGTGATACGGGGCCGTGCGACTGGCTACCCACGCCGGTGAAAAGAAGACTTCCGAGATCGGAGCCCAGCGCAGCTCATGGCAAGCATGCCGGCGATTAACAGCGACCACGTCGATGGCTCGGGCACCAGGAAATTGGCTGCCACCATATTGGCGGCGATGAAGTTTCCTACGTGGCCCAAAGCTACAGGATCCAACGTGTCGTCTTCGAGGAATGGCGTGGTCGGTTCGTGTTCGACGTCATACGGTCCGGTGTATTCGAAAAACTCGTAGCGACGGACGATCGATTTGTTATTTTCGCCGACTGCGATTTCCTTCATTTTCATTTTGCCGCCTTCGAGCAGCTCCCACTCGGTTTCGACCTCAGCGACATCTTGAGGAACGATGCTGCCGGGACCGGACATCAGGTCATCGAGCTCCACTTCCTGTTCCAGCTCTGTTTTGTAAGTCTTTACCCAGATCGAGTCGGGCTTTTGCACCGGCATCTCGGGTGGTTCGGGCACTTCGATTTCTGCCTGAATGCGCGGGCCGACGCCGCCGGCCGGAGGCACATAGTTCCAGCGAGGCGTCGGTATCGAGAGCGGATCGGGGTGGATGCGTGCATAGGTGCCATCGGCGAGTCGGTTCAGCCAGTAGTAGCGTGCCGCAGTCGGCTGCGCCGTGACGCCGAAGCCAAAGTGCTCGCAGTCTGCCAAATTGACGCAGAAGTGCCCATTTGTGTTCTGGGGTGTCGGGTTCGGATTGACCGCAGTATGAACGACGCCGGAGCCGTCAACGAAGTGGTAGTCTTCGAAACGAATGCGCGTGCCGAAAACGGTGCCATTGTTGTATTCCGTGACGGTGCGCACGTTGTAATGCGAAGGGAATATCCCCGTGATGGATGACGCGCTGACGTCTTCGAGTTCTATTTCGAAGCCCTCTGACGGCTCGGGGGTCGGGTTGTAAACGTCGAAATTTGAAAGCGTGCCGAAAATGCCGCTGGCTACAGCAGCATGAAATGGTGCACAGACAACAAGCAATGCGGCGAGCAGCATCCGAATGCTGCCGTAGGCGTTCTGCTTCGAAGAATTTTTTTCATCAACCGACAGCGGAACTTCGCTGGGCGGACAGGACGGGGGCATAGCC
>WGDQ01000814.1 GCA_015493185.1 Planctomycetaceae bacterium | reverse complement strand
GAATGCCACCCTGGTTCACAAACGTTGAACGGTCGGTAACGAGGTGATTCCAGTTGTTGCCCCAAAGATGCAACGAACTGGCCGTCAGGTCATTGGGTGGCCCCGGAAAGTTCTCGTCGAAGAAGAAGAATTGCCCCGTGTCGTACACCGACGTGTCGGGCCGACGGATTTCATAGTCGATGGCGCCCAGCAAATTGCCGGTGAACGATCCGCTGGGTAGCGCCAAGTTGCCGCCAAGCAGCACCAGCGACCAAACGTCGTTGAAAAAGGGAGCCGGTCCTAAGCCAGTCAGCGTGAGGGTGCTCTGGTTGATGGTCAACGACGTCGGGCTGATATCGCCCACAATGGTGCCGCTAATACGTGCCAGCTTGGTGCCTGCCGGGTAGTAGGGATCGTAACCCGCCGTGCTATCGGCATCGTGAAGAAAGCTGAACTGAAATCCGCCCGAAGAGCCTTGTGTTACGTCGTAGGCAATCGGCACCGCCTTGGTAACACTCGCCGAAGCAAAAACGCTCAAAAACACCACATTAGCGACAACCTTTGCGGCGTATCCAAGCCGCGCCCCGGTGCAAAACATTAGCTGACCCTTTTCTAGCGCAGAGGGGCTCGAACTGCCAACGAACCCCGGAAAACAACAAAGAAGCCGTATCGCTCAGTCCCTGCGCTACGATCCCTAATTTGCCCATAGTGTGCCAAAAAGGCGGTCCCGCGCCAAGGAAAAAAGCCACAAACTCTATCCTTTTTTAATAATCCGACCACCTCGACCCGAGCACGGCGCGAGCGCCCTGTGCCTAGCCTCCAGATCGCGGCCCCTGCTGCGAGCACCTCAAACGGTGGCTTTTGCGTGGGCTTGCCGACGGAGAGGTGGCGATCCGTAATGCTGATTTGCTACGCCTTCCGCGTTGCATGGCCGAATGTCGGGGCGCGACGTGGTGCCTCACTCCGGCGCATTCTCATATGGCCGAACGCGAGAAACCCGTTGCGAGCCAGAAACCATGTGGCACGTTGTCGAACGAATCGCCATCGGCCCGGCTGGTTCAGGTGGGCAATGCCGGGCGAGCCGTGGTAAAGGGTCGTTGGCGAACCAGCGCGTCGGCAGGCGGCGTTTTCGCGCTATCGCGTCGGGGTTCTACCCACGTCACCACGCCCCACGTCACGACGACTCGGCGGCAACCGGCGAATGCCGTTGGCCTGGCTCGATCGGTTCGCGCCGCGTCGAGGCGATGGCCAGTTCGCGCAATCGGTCGGGCTCAACCACCCAGAGTCTGCGACGACCGAGCTTCAACAGCCCTTGCGTTTGAAGTTCGCCCAGCAAAATCGTCACCGTTTCTCGCGTAGTGCCGATGATGTTGGCCAAATCTTGATGCGCGAGTTTCACGTTGAGCAACATGCCCGAGCTGCTAGGCTGGCCGTAGTCGTCGAGCAGCTCGACCAGCAGATGCAACAACCGTTCGCGGCTCGATCGAAACAGCAGATAACGCAATCTTCGTTCGATGCGCCGCCGGCGCAGGCCGATCAGCCGCGTGACGCCCATGGCCAGTTCGGGGTGCTCGGCCATCAGCCCGTGAATTTCTTCTCGCGGCACGAGGATTACCAGCGAGGGTTCGACTGCTTCGGCATACTCTTCGCGCGGACTGTCGCCCAACACGGCCAACTCGCCAAACATTTCGCCAGGCTCGATGAATGTAAGAATCGCCTGTTTGCCCTCAGCCGTGTAAGACGCCAGCTTCACGCGTCCGCGAGCCAGGAGCAGCACCGCCTCGCTTTTGTCTGAAGGAAGATACACCGGACTTCGTTTCGCGAACCGCCGGGCTCGGCAACGCTGCTCCAACCGCGCGATTTCCTCTGGCTTCAACTGCTCGAACAACGCACAGTTTTTCAGGTGCCAAAAGCGTTCGTTCATTGTGCCGCTGCTCAAAGCCTATGGTTCGCCTTGTTCGGTTCGCGTCGCTTGGCAAGTCGTCGCAGCCTAGCAGACACGATCGGCTGATGCTGTGAGATATCTTACCGATGACACGAACCGACCTCTCGCGGTAGAATCCAGCCTGGAATCGAAGCCGTCCGCAGTTGGTCGCTAGCGTATCGGCGTTTTTTTGGGCACGCCACCGGCCGCCATGCGGGCGAGCTTCACGGCATGTCGCCCAAACCGGACGCAACGCGGTGCGGTTTTCGTCTTTCGTCGTTGGAAGCGTCAGCGCCCAAGTCGGGCTGGTCACGAACCTGGCAAGCAGGTAGACGGCAAAGCCGTCCGCTGCGCCGTGAGTTTCGTGACAAATCGTTTCGCCATTTTTGTTTTCCGACACTTTCGACCTAGGTACAGCATCATCATGGCTGCACAAATCGGCTGGTATTACTCGTCCGGCGGCGAGGCCGTCGGCCCCATGTCGCTAGAACAGCTCGTTAAGAAACTGCCTGAGGTCGGCGGTCTTTCGGCACTGGTGTACGGTCCGACCACACCACAGTGGGTTGAAGCCCGGCACGTGCAGGCCATTGTCGAAGCGTTGCGCGGACCGACTGCTCCGCCCGAGCCACCCCGAACGCGTTTGGCCGACGTGGTCGACTACGAGATTTTCGGCGAAGAGATGCAGTACGTCGAAATCACACTCGACCCGGGCGAAATGGTGATTGCCGAAGCCGGATCGTTCATGTACATGTCGTCGGGCATCGAGATGGAAACCGTGCTTGGCGATCCTTCGGTCGAGCACGGCGGTTTTCTTGGCAAGATTCTATCGGCCGGCAAACGGGTGCTCACCGGCGAATCGCTGTTCATGACCACGTTTTTCAACAATGGCACATCGCGCGAGCACGTTGCCTTTGCGGCACCGCATCCTGGCAAAATGGTGCCGGTCGACCTGGCGCAGCTTGGCGGCGAGTTGATCTGCCAGAAAGACGCTTTCGTCTGCGCGGCCCGAGGCGTGCAAATCGGCATTGCCTTTCAACGAAGGCTGGGCACGGGACTGTTCGGCGGCGAGGGCTTCATCATGCAGCGTTTGACCGGCGATGGCCTGGCCATTCTGCATGCCGGCGGCACACTGCTTCGGCGCACATTACAAGCCGGCGAAACGCTCCGACTCGATACCGGCTGTCTCGTCGCGCTATCGCCCTCGGTCGATTACGACATCCAATTCGTGCGGGGAATCAAGAACGTGTTGTTCGGCGGCGAGGGCTTGTTTTACGCACGCCTGACGGGGCCGGGCGAAATTTGGTGTCAGTCGCTACCCTTCTCGCGACTGGCTGGTCGCGTGCTGGCCTATGCGCCGCAGGCCGGCGGCAAAGATCGTGGCGAAGGCTCGGTGCTCGGTGAGTTTGGTCGCATTCTCGGTGGCGACAGGCCCTGAAACGGCGCGTTTTGGCCCTGGAGTCGCACTGGCAATTCAACATCCGGCTGCGCCGTGGCCATGCTTCGAAAGGCTCGGCGGAAAGGCTCACCGCTGCCGCACAGTGGTGCCATCCGCACAGTTGGTCGGCTGCCGCGTTGGCGTGGTCCTGGCAAGCCATGCGCAGGTCAAGTGGGTTGCCGCCGATTGTGCCGCTACTGGGGAGCGGTTTCCGTCGCGGCCGATTCAGGCGACTGGTCGATCGGCAGCACCGTTCGCACTTCAAGTCGGCCTTGCCGTTCGACCAGCAGCTTTAGCGGACCCGGTGTCGACGTGGCGAGGCGGAAGAACTGCCGCCCCGACGTCACACTTCGCCCGTTGATCTCGTAGATGCGATCGTTCACCCGCAGTCCAGCCTGGTCGGCAGGCGAATCGGGTACAACGCGTGTGAGAATCACCGCGTCGGGCTCCGCGTCGTCGGTTCGCCACGCGATGCCCAATCGCATGGGCCGACCAGATAGCCGGACAACGAGCATCTCGGGCTCCTGCGCAGCCGCCCGCCGGATGTGTACGACCGCCTCTTCTCCAGCGGCCAACACGGCCGATCGCAGTGCCTGCGGGCTGTCGATCTGCCGGCCATCGAAACGCTCGATTCGATCGCCCGTCTGCAATCCGGCCCGCTCGGCCGCCGAACCGGGAACAACGCGAACAACCCGCACGCCGGCCGTGTGGTCGTCGTGCGGATCCCACGCTACGCCCAATCGACCGGGCAGCGGCGGCAAGGGACGTTCGACGCGTCGGCGATCGGCCTGGCCTTCTCGTCGGGCCGCGCGGCGAAAGCCGGGCAACACTGGCTCGTTGGCCGCGGCGTAAACAGAGGCCAACAGCAGCCGCGAAACCCGCTGCATGCCTTGAAAGTTCACACGTTCCACATCGTCGCTCGGACGGTGATAATCTTTGTGCAAACCGGTGTGAAACATCAGGAAAGGAATCGATCGCTTGAAAAACGAGTAGTGATCGCTGTTGTCGGCCACGTCCCAGGTAAAGTCGAGCTTCAGACCAATGTCGCGATTTTGGGCCGCCACGAGCCGACGCAGCCCGGCTGCGGTGCGCGTGCCGGACACTTCGAGCCGCTCGTTGCGCAGGCGTCCCACCATATCGAGATTCACGGCCAGCCGCACACGCCGCAACGCGACGGTCGGCTGTTCGGCCCAATGTTCGGAGCCGAGCAATCCTTTCTCCTCACCGTCCCACCATGCCAGCAGCAGCGAACGCCGTGGACGCGGGCCGTATTTGGCCACGGCTTCGGCTATCTCCAACAGCGCCGAAGTGCCGCTGGCGTTGTCGTCGGCGCCGTTGTGAATGTAGCCGGTTGGTCCGTAGCTGTTTTGCCAGGTACCGTAGCCCACGTGATCGTAGTGCGCGCCGATCAGTATCACTTCTTGCTTCAGTTGCTCGTCGCTTCCTTCAACCCACGCCAGCACGTTTCGATAGCCTGACCCGAAGGGCTGGAAGTATCCGCCGTCGTCGCCGGCGCCGGGAAGGCCAAGCGCCCGAAGCTGACGCGCCAAATACGTTCCGGCGGCATGACCGCCCCGCGATCCGGCTTCGCGACCTTCGAACGTATCGTCGGCCAGCGCCGCCACGTGCCGCTGGAGATCGCCCGAGGTTACCGACACCATGGCCGACCGCATCAGCCCATGCTCAGCGGCCGTGACCACGGCCGCAGGCATCCAAGCCACGACGAGCGCACCCAACACACAC
>WGDQ01000813.1 GCA_015493185.1 Planctomycetaceae bacterium | reverse complement strand
GTCTCGCCGTGGTTCGGCCCCCATCCGTCGGGCCGTTCGGCTGTTGTCGTTGCCTTGGCGCCCGCCTGTCGCAGCGCTGGCAGCAAACATAAAGAAGCACAGGTGGCCCCGAGCAGCCGCCCTGCTTCCTTGCTTGTCGCGGCACCCCCCACGTCTGCACCCGCCTGGTAAACGCGTACGACGGTTGCGTCGTGCTTTGGCTTTGTTCTTGCCTATCTTGGCGATGCTGTGCGTCTTCCATGGCTGCGCACTGTGTTTTAGGGCTGGGGCGCTTTTTTCGCGCAGTTGGCGGTTTCAAGGCAAGAGTTCGGGGCGAGTTTGCCGATTATTCCGACCGTATCGACTGACTAGCCTCGGTCGGTTGGCCACGCCGCTTGCGCTGCGGGTTCAATCAGGCTCCCGCGCCGCCTGTCGTGGCCGACTTCGTAATCCCCCCGTACGAGCTCCGGTTCGAGGTTTCTTTGATATGACCACCCCGAAGTGCCGCTGGCCATGGGCCGCATGGCTGTTGCTGCCACTGGTTGTTGGTTGCCAGGTTCCGGCAATGATGCCCGGTGGGGCCGCCGATCCTTTCGTTGCCGGGCACGGCGTGCCGCCGCAGATTCCAGTCGACCCGGGGGCCGGGCCACAACATCCGGCAGCTGGCGAAGTGGTCAATCGCGTGGCACCCCCGCACGAACCGCCCGCGCCCGCACCGATTCCGCGCGAGCTCTCCAAGGTCTCGCTGCCGCTTTACACCGTCGGTCCGCCCGACGTGCTGTTGGTCGAGGCCATTAAAACCGTGCCCAAAGAGCCCTACAAAATCGAGCGGCTCGATCAGCTTCAAATTCAGGTCGAGGGCGCGCTCGAAGACCGTCCGATTCAAGGCACGTTTGCCGTGGGGCCCAACGGGACAGTCGACCTCGGCCCTCCGTACGGTTTGGTAAAAGTGGTGGGGCTTACCACCGAAGAGGCGCGCGAGGCGATCGAAGAAACCCTCAACGAAATTCTCCAGCAGCCCTTAGTAACGGTCAGCCTGGCCCAACCATCGGCAGTGCAGCAGATCACGGGCGAACACCTCATTGGGCCCGATGGTACCATCAACCTGGGCACCTATGGTCGGGTTTACGTCAACGGAAAAACCGTGGCCGAAGTCCAAGAGGCCATTGAAGAACGACTCTCCGAAAAGCTCGAAGACCCGGAAGTCGCCGTCGATGTGTTTTCCTACAACAGCAAGTCGTACTACTTGATTCTCGAAGGCTTCGAGCGCGGCGATGCCATCCGTCGCACGCCGATTACAGGAAACGAAACGGTGCTCGACGCCATCGCCGCGGCAAACGGCTTGTCCACCACATCGAGCCGAACCCGCATCTGGGTAGCCCGACCCTCGCCCGACCACGGCCCCGATCAAATTCTGCCGGTCGATTATCACGGCATCGTGATGCGCGGCGACACATCGACCAACTATCAGCTCATGCCCGGCGACCGCGTCTACATCGCCGAAGATCGGCTCTCGACTTTCGATGCCACGATCGGCCGTTTGATTGCCCCGTTCGAACGCCTCTTCGGCTTCTCGTTGCTGGGGGCCCAAACCGTGCAAACACTCAATCGCTTCCCACAAGGTTTCCGTACAAGTCCGTTTTTCTAGTCACATTGCATCCGACCGTTTGCCCGCGTAGCCGAGACCACCAGCGCGATGGGCCGCTTGTCGCAAAGGACTCGGAAGTGTGTTGAATCGGGGAACGAGGTGTGTTGAATCAGGGAACATCCAGCGCACGCCGCAACGGGGCGCCGTTCCTGATGGCCAGCGTCAATTGTTTGGCCGCCGACGTGCAATCGCCGTAACAACGATCGTTCGACGCCTTGGGACGTCGTGCCAAAGTGAATCCTTTTTGCCCGCCGCAGTGTGACCGCCTATAGTTACCTATAGACCGATTTAGCGATTCGGCGTCCTCCTGGCTCCTGGGCGTAGTCCCGCATCTGGCGGCCACTGTCGTGCCGACAGTGCCGCTGGATCGGTTGCCCGAGGCGGAACGAAAAAGAAGCAGATCGTCCGCACCGAACCACAGCGCAGAGCGTAATACGAACGTCGTACCTTCCACCGCATTTGTCCGCACCGCGCCTTTTATCCGTTCGCAAGGCATGGCGCGTAGCCTGGGTTTCCTTTCACTGCCCAACGAGGAAAAAAGCCATGAAATACAAGCCATGCATTCTAGCGGTCGTTGCCCTTCTGGCATTTGCACTTTCGGCTGAGTCGGCCCGGGCGCAACAGGGCTACAATCGCCCGAGCATCAACTCTTTCTTCAACATTCTCTCCCGCCCAACGGTCAGCCCGTACCTCAATTTGCTCCGTCCTCAGGGCCTCGGTGCGCCGAACTATCAAACGCTCGTCCGCCCCGAGCTCGAAGCCCGGCGGGCCTTGCGCAACCAACAGGAATCGATCAACCGATTGCAAGGCAGCCTGCGACAGCAACAGCAGCAATTGCGTCAGGCCGTCACGGGCGAGCTGCGTCCTACCGGCCACCGCACGCTGTATCTCAACTATTCACACTATTACCCGGCGCTCAGCAGCCAATAAACTCGCCAGCGCGCACCCCCGAACCGTGTGTTGAAACACGGCTTCGCCGGCCGAGCGAGCCGGGCAAGCCAAGTGGCTCGTCTGGGCCAGACCTTGCGCGGGCATATCATCCAAAACAAGATGGCGAGCTTGGATTGTGCCGCGCTGGCCGGCGGTCGACCGCTCGCAGCCAAAACGCTTTTTTTCGGTGGACTGCTTCATCCGTTCCTGCCCCCCCGGCTCGAAGAAAAACGCGCTTTAGCGCCTCGAAAACTTTTTGCAGAAACCGGCCGGGGCGGAAATCTGACGCTTTTCCGACAAGCCGCAACGGCCGCCACGCCGGTCGGTTTCGCCGCCGTTGGGGTTTGGCCCACTCGATCGCCTTCGCCCCTTTCCAACCCGGCCGGCGATACTCGAAGCTCCCACCGCGGCCGCGGTTCCGCTGCCTTCAGGAGTCTAACGGGCTCGCGATGTTCTTCAGCGCCGTGCCTCGCACGCGCGAAGCGCGGCGGACCGCTGGCATTCACGCCCCTTCTTGCGGTTTTTTCTCTAGAGGGGCGCAAACGCGCAATTGCCCAATCGCTCAGCCACCAAACAGGCAGTCTCCCAGGCCAACCATCAGCTTGAGAGTCGCAATCAATCAGTGGTCGCAATCAATCGGGCCCGCAACCAGTCAGGTGGGCAGTCGCACGCGTGGGCAATTGCAGCGGGTGGCTGATTGCTATTGAGGCCACTTGCCGGGCCGTGGTATGCAGGGGCCGTGGTGAGGCCATCTCGACCAGCCTGGCAAGGGCCGCAGGAAGCCTGCCCGTTGTTGTTGGAGCTGCGGCGCCGTCGAGTTGAACCGAGCAAGTGGCCAGCACACTTTTGCGCACCGCCGCTGTTGCACCTTCTGAAAATGTGTCGCATGGCTGCGACTGCGAAGAAGCACTCGTCCAGGAATTGCCGATGATCCGTATCTTTGCTGTGGTGGGCACGCGTCCTGAAGCCATCAAAATGGCCCCCGTCGTACGGGCCTGTCGGCATGAGGCCGAAAACCTCGACCTCGTGCTGTGCAGCACCGGACAGCACCGGCACTTGCTCGACGACGCCCTGGCACACTTTCAGCTTGTGCCGGACGTGCGGCTTCCCTTGCCGGATCAGGAGCAAGGCCTGGCTGGCAACATGGCCCACTTTCTCGAAGGTTTGGACCGTTTGCTCAAACGCTACCAGCCCCACTGTGTCGTGGCGCAGGGCGATACCACCACAACTCTGGCGGCGGCCATGGCCGCCTTTTACCGTGGCACGGCCTTCGTACACATCGAGGCCGGCCTTCGCAGCCGGTGTCTCGACTCGCCCTGGCCCGAGGAGTTCAACCGCCGAATCGCAACCCTGGCCGCCACACTGCACTGTGCGCCCACGCAACGGGCTGCCCAACACTTGCGGGCCGAAGGCGTGCCGGACCGATCGATTCACGTCGTGGGCAACACGATCGTCGACGCGTTGCTATGGACCCGTCGCCAGGCGATGCGGCACACCGCCCACCATCGGTTGGCTGCCATGCTGCACGATCATCCGGTGGTGCTCGTCACGGCGCACCGGCGAGAAAACCACGGCACGGCGATCAACAACCTCTGCCGCGCCGTCGATATTCTGGCCCGGCGTTTTCCCTACGTGCGGTTTGCGTATGTGCTGCATTCGCACCCTGCCGCGCGACAACCTGCCCAACAACGACTTGCCGACCGCGCCAACGTTCACCTGCTCGAACCCCTGCCGTATCCGCTCTTCATCTGGTTGCTCGATCGCTCGGCACTTGTCATCACCGACTCGGGCGGCATTCAGGAAGAGGCCCCATCCCTAGGCAAGCCGGTTGTCGTGGTGCGCAACACCACAGAGCGACAGGAAGGCGTCGAGTTGGGAATCGCCCGCCTGGTGGGAACCGGCACCGATGCCATCGTTCGCGAAGTCGCTCACCTGTTGCACGCTGCGGACCATCTGCCGCGAGTCACCGCCCAGGCAAGGCAACTATTCGGCGATGGCCGCGCGGCACACCGCATCGCGCGGCTCCTCAGCCAACGCGCGTGGCAAACCGCCGCCCACTCTGCCCCCCATCATCCTGCCCGTTGCCCTCAGCCGGTCAGACAGCCTGCGTCGCGACCAGCCTCCGCAGCATCTGCCCCGCCCTGGTCTGCACCTGCCGAGCCGGTTGGCGGTCCCATCGACACCCGCTGACGTCGCGCCACCACCGCGGGGTATTGTTCTTGTGCTGCCAAACGCGGATGCCGCACACGGCTGCCACGCCTGCTTTGGCCGCGTGTGCTTTGAACGCCTCGCTGCCGACACCGCTTTCCTCCGCCGCCCATCGCGAACCGGCGAGACGTGCCAGCCCGTCGTCATGCGCGAATTGCGCATCCGTGTGGTTTCGCAGTGGCCACTGGTTGTCACTGTGCCGCTGCGCGGTCGGTCCTGTTCCGCTGCGCCTGCCGACTCGCCGGCGCCGCCTGTTGATCGGTCCACCATTGCTTCCAGCGGCGCACTTCGTCAGCCAGTCGTGGGGCGCGGTCTTCGTCGGGGCGTCCCACATCGTGCCCCGCCAAATCGCGCAGGGCGTTCATCGCCGCGCGGCGCACGCTCAGTCGGCTATCGTCCAGCATGCCCACCAGTATGCCGCCCAACTCGGCTCGGCCCAGTTCGCCAATCGTTCGCGCGGCCGCCGTTCGCACGCGGGCGTCGGGGTCGTATGCCGCCCGTTCGATCGCATGCACGCCTTCGGCCACACCGCGCCGCACCAACGCCTGCGCCGCCTTCAGCCGAACCTCGGGCGACGAGTGGTCCAACAGTCCGATCAGCGGAGCCGGATCGTCGAGCATATCCTCTTGGCCCAGCGCGTCGATGGCTTCCACCACCACGCTCGGCTGCTCGTCGTTCAACACCTTGAGCAACGAAGCGACCGCCTCCCGCTGACCATGACGCCCGAAATACCGACAGGCCAATCGCCGGACCTGTGGCGAACGATGAACCAGGCAGCGATAGGCCAACGCCTCGACCACGTCGCTCGTGTCTTCGGCCAACAGCGGCCAGGCTTGTTGCCATACCAGCGCGTCATCTTCATCGCTCAGCGTCAGCGCGAGCCAATGCCGTGCCAGCGGGCGCAGCGGCCGCTCGGCGGCCAGTCGGGCCAGCTCCCGCACGGTGTGGCGCCTTTGGCGAGCGGTTTCTTGCGACAGGCGGGCAACCAGTTCGAACGCCGGGTCTGCGTTCGTCAGCTCGCGCAGCACGGCAGCCGGCAATCGCACGTTTCGCTGCTCGACCAACTGTTCGAGCGCCTCAACCGTATCGGGCGCAATCTGCCTCAGCGTTGCGTCGGCGTCGACCACCTCGCCCTGGGCAATCTGTTCCACCGCCGCTTGCAAGGCATCGAGCGTTGTACGATCGAGCCTGCTTGCGTCGGCGACTTCCGTTCGACCGCGCTCGGGCCCCCGGCGGTTCGGACGACGTGCCGATTCCGCCTGCCACGCCTTGCGCAATTGCGCAAGCTGTTCGGCGGCAATGCGACCCTGTGCATCCAACCGCACCTTTCGAGCCGGCGGCCACTTTGTGGCAAGCAGCTTGGCCGCGCGTTGTCGAGCATGATACCCCGACCGTTCCAGGGCCTCGATGAGTATCGGACCGGCGGCCTCGATCGGCCAGCCTGCCAGCGTTTCCACCGCCGCCGCCTGCACCTGGCTGCTGGCGTCGCCCACCAGTTGTGTTAACATTTCGCCTACGACAGCGGGCGGATGCGTGCCGAACTCGATCTGCCCTAGCGCGATCGCCATGGCGCGTCGCACGCGCCATGCCTGGTCGTCCGTCGCACGCAGCAGGGCTTCCCACTGCCGGGCCTGAGCTAGGCCTTCGACGGCCGCAATACGGTCCAGCTCCGACCCCTCCCTCAAAATCGTATTTAGCTTCGCAAGCGTTTTCGCAGCGTCGCCCGAAGCGGCCAG
>WGDQ01000812.1 GCA_015493185.1 Planctomycetaceae bacterium | reverse complement strand
CGCCCGGCCCCACGGTGCGTGCCGTTTCAACTAGTGCCAGTTCCTCGCGCTGCCGGGCCACGAGCAACTGGTAGCGGGCCACGTAGTGGATGCCAAAATCGATGCCCAGTCCGATCAGAATCACAGCGAACGACACGCTGAGAATGTTCAGATGGCCAACGCTCAACGTGATGTAGCCGAACGACCACGCCATGCCGACCAGCAAGGCAACGATCGTTGCCAATGGATAGCGAATCCCACCGAATCCCGCCACGAACAAGCAGGCCACGCCGATCAGTGACAACACGCTGGCCCGCACCATCGAGTGGTGGCTGGCCCGCATCTCGTCGTCTTCCATCACCGGCAAGCCGGTCAGCCCGATGCGCACCTGCGGATGCCGAGCAGCCACCTGGGCCATCACGCGCCGCAACGTTCTGATCGCCTCGCTGCCCCCGGCAAATCCTGCGGCGTTGCTCTTGGCCAACCGCAGCAGCACAAACCCCACGCGTCCTTCGTTGGTGAGCAGGTACTCCGACCCCAACTGGCTCAGCGTGGCGATCGAGCCCGACATTTCGGGCCACGGCGTTTCGTAGCGAGGCTCGTCCTCCAGCATGCTGGCCAAACCAGCGGCCAGGCGCTCGATTTCGACAACCTCGTTGTCTCGACCAATTCCGCGCGCCAGCAGATCGCACCGGCTGCGGATCATGCGACCAAGATTCAACTGGCCCCAGTCGCCGTCGATCATCGGCCCCACACGGTCCAGAAACCGCTCGATCTCCTGTAGCTCGGAGAGCGAAAGATAGTGCAATCCCTTGGCCCGAATGCGGGAAAGGTCGACTTCGTGCAGAATGGCGTGGAACAGGTGACGCTGTTGTTCTAAGGCAGCCGAAAGCTCTTCCAACACCGGAATCAGCTCGTCGCGGCCGTTCCCCTCGACCACGATCACCGCATCGTCTTCGTCACCGAACTCGTTGATGTAGTCGATCCACAGGCGGTTGTAGGCGCTTTCAGGATTCAGCAGATCGAGCCGACTCGTACGGAACCCGAGCCGCTGCACCGTGATCGTGATCGATATCACGGCCAACGCAATGCAACCGGCCATCGTCGCCACCGGATAGCGCGCAACCAACGCGGTGATCCTGCCTAGCGGCCCGGCCAGCAATGGCACGTCGTTTTGTTCAGGCGATTCTTTCAACAAGCTCACGCCGGCTTCCAATGCCGAATGTCTGCTGTTCTGTTATGACTTGGCGCGGCCAATGTCTGAGCACGGAGCAGCCGGGCCCACCGGCACCTCGTTGCTGCCAAAGCCAACGGCCGCCGGTTGCCTCGCAGATTCGGCCTTCAGCAGGTTGTTGAAAAAAAATGGCGTCATCGGCCACAAGGAGAGACAAAAACGGCTTAGCTCAACGCAGCCACTTGCAGGCGACGGACGAACCGGACGAGGCGAACCTTGGGCGACACGGAGCAGGCCCGTTCTGAATTCCCGCAGTCAGAATGGTTTTTTTCAACGGGCTGTTGAGCAACCGTGTCGGCCATCCTCTTTTGCAGGATCCGTTCTGCAACGCCGCCCGCACGACGTTCGGCTTCCCACATTCCTGATCACAACAGGTGCACCGCCCGAGCCGCCGCGATGAACAACTCGCCCTTTGCACCCGAAGATGTGCGAACATATCCCTCCGCAGCGGCAACTCGGCCGCGCCGCGACCGATCAGCGCGAATATTCTGAAAGACCACACAGACCGGGAAAGGAAGACAAGCAAAAAACGTCACTGCGGCTCTGTGACGCGTGCGAAGAGGCGGCATTCTAATAGTCCGACAATCGGCGACGCAAGGCGGATCGGCCACGCAAAAAACGGCAAAACGGATCGCACAACAGTCCCCTGAGCTCGAATCGGCAATAGACGCAGCCAACGTAGGTCTTTCGCATCGAATCACAGGCAAGAATGGAAAGTTGCAGAGAATAGGCGACGCTACGGCGCCGAAAAGTTTTTCGCTTTAGCCTCTGGCCTGGTGGCGCGGTGAATGGTCGCAGGTTTTCTGTCGCCACGGTGCGCCCGTTTGTCTCTCCTCACACATGCCAGATCACAGCGGCGGCCACTTGCCAAGATGGGAAGGGAACAAGCGGGAGACGCGGTGCCGAGCCACCAGCAAGCATGGTGATGCAGCCTGGCAACGCGAGACGTCAACCTCACGCGGCCATCACGGGGCGTGTTTTTTCACGGGCGATCTGGCCACAACTCGCGACAGCGTCATCCCCAATGCCGCCGCCAGCCCCGTCACACATCCTAAGCCAGCGTAGGTTGCCCATTGTCCCTGCGATGCCTGCATCCAGCCTGCGTAGCCGGCTCCAAGACTGCCAACGCCGAATGTCATAAGATTGCTCAGTCCAAAACCAAGGCTTCTGCGCGACCCTGGCACATAGTGGGCAATCAGGCTGTTGTACACCGGCTGGTGCATGAAATGCACCAAGGCAAACAGCGTAGCGGCCAGCACGCGACCCGCGCCGCTGGCCCAAGCCATGCCAAACATGGCCGGCGTGCTGGTTACGAGAATGAGCACCAGCATTTTTTCCAGGCGATCGTGCCGCGCCATACGACCGGCGGCGTACTGCCCGACACAGCCCACCAACAAAACCGCAGCCGTGAGATAATTACGCCACGCACCGGGCGATATGCGCTCCGGGCGCAAGCCTGCCCCATCGAGATAGCGGGGTAGAAAATGCATCAGCGCTGCATAAACGAAGCCGAACAGCGTGCCGATGGCAATCAGCAAAAAGTAGGCTGTCCATCTCCCATGCGGTTCGGTGACCGGGGGCACTGCTTCTGAAGTCGCAGCGACGCGTTTGCCCTTCTTCGTTTCTGCCGGTTGCGCTTCGTGTTTTCTGCCCAGTCGATGATGCTCGACCAGCAGCAAGGCAACGGCCACAGCCATCACCGCACCGGGCACCACGAGCACGGCGTAGATATGGCGCCAGTTCACGCCGAGCGAAAGCACCGATGCCGTAAGCAGCGGCGCGCCGGCAATTCCCAACGAACCGAAAATCCCGTGATACCCCAGGGCCAAAGGTCGGTGCTGCGGTGCGGTTTCGTGCGAAATCAGAGCCAGCCCTGCCGGATGATAGATGCTGGCAAACGTGCCCATGGCAAACATTGCCACAAACAGCCAGCTCAGCCCAGGCACCCACCACGCCAGCAGCGAGGTGGCCGCGCAGCCCGCCAAATACGTCACGAGCATCGGCTTCGATCCGTGCCGATCGGCCAGCCATCCGGCCAGTACGGCGCCTAGTCCGAACGGCAACCGCCAACACGTACCAAGCCACCCCGTCACTTGTGCTGATACGCCGAACTCATTGCCAATGAGCTGTTCGACACTGGGCAACGATAGCTCATACACGTGCACCAACGCATGGGCACACGAGACAATCAACACCAGTCGCAGCGTGGCAGGGCTCATGCGTTGGTCGTCTCGACTAGCCGGGCCAGCAGTCGTTGCGCTTCGCCCCGGTCGATCGCCTCCGCAGCCGTGGCGGCACACACTTCCAGCGAGGGGCTTCGTCCGGCAACCCAGAGCGCGGCCGCTGCATTCAACACGACAATGTCGCGGGCCGCGCCGGTTCGTCCGGCGAGCACATCACGAATGATCGCCGCGCTTTGCGCCGGCGTTTCCACAAGCAGCGGGTCGATCGCCTGCCGTGAAATGCCGAACTGCTCTGGTTGCCAGCAATGCTCGATCACCACCATTCGCTGCGGATCATTGGCGTCGCGACGCACCTCGCTTACGTGCGTTGTGCCGCTGAGCGTCACCTCGTCCAGCCCATCTTCGCCTGAAACGAGCACGGCCCGCTCGGTTCCCAGCCGAGCGAGGGCCTCGGCCATGTCGTGGCGTCGCGACGGCCAGCCAACGCCAATCACCTGGTAGGGAGCCCGTGCCGGATTCGTGAGGGGCCCGAGCAGATTGAAAATCGTGGCCGTATCCAGTTGGCGTCGCACTTCGGCCACGTGCCGCATTGATTGATGGAACAAAGGTGCGAAACAGAAGCAAATGCCCAGCTCGTCCAAACACCGCTCGACGCACGCCACGTCGGCCTCGACATTGACACCCAACGCGCTCAGCACGTCGGCTGATCCGGTCGACCCGGTAACGCGCCGATTTCCATGTTTGGCCACAGGCACTCCGGCCGCCGCGGCCACCAGCGCGGCCGCTGTACTGATATTGAACGTGCCGCTTCGGTCGCCCCCCGTTCCGCAAGTGTCGACAAGCCCCTCGCGACGCGTTGCGATCGGCCGCATCGCATCGCGCATGGCGGCCGCGGCACCGGCGATTTCCTCAACCGTTTCCCCTTTGCGGTGCAATCCCACCAGCAGCAACGCCATTTGCGGCGGGTCGAGCTGGCCGGCCATCACGGCGCGAATGACGGCACGGGCCTCGTCCTGCGAAAGGTCGATCCCCCCCGACACGCGTCCCAAAGCCGCCTGAACCGTCTCGTCCATTTCGCACATCCCCGCTGAGTCGTAGGTTGGGCCGTGAGCTTAGCTC
>WGDQ01000811.1 GCA_015493185.1 Planctomycetaceae bacterium | reverse complement strand
GTATGTGATGTGGTATGCGTGTGGTGTTTGGCCCCGTCGGGTGCTTTCCCGACCGCGTGCTTCGTGGCCAATGGGCGAATCGCACGGCCTCGCTTGCCCGCCCTCTATGGTTGTCAGCCGAGCAAGCCCGGTCCGCAGTGCCGCGCACCGCCACACGTTGGCCTTCGCGCCATCCAGACCGAGAAGGCGCCAACCATTGCCGCGACGCGGTCCGTCGGCGTTCGGCTGCGGTTCACCGCACCAGAGGCCGAAAAATCGTGTCGCCCAATTCGAATAAGTCGTATGGGTGACACAACATACCAAACATGGGTCGACTTTGCGAGTCGACCCGCTCGGCTACGGGCGATAGCGTCAGTCGTCGTCAGCGGCCGATGGGTCGAGCGGATCGATCGCTTCTGCATCGGCTTCGAGGCGCTTGTAGAGCGTGGCCCGGCCGATCCCCAGAATCTTGCAGGCCTGAGTTTTGTTGCCGTTGACCTGTTCCAGCACATAGCGGATGTGTCGCCGTTGGGCTTCGGCCAGGCTGATTAGCCGCCGTGGTGCGTGATTGCCATCGCCCGCGTCAGGAAGCCCCAGATGCTCGGGCTCGACCGTTTCACCTTCGCCCAACACGACGGCCCGTTCCATGGCGTTTTTCAACTCGCGCACGTTGCCCGGCCACCGGTAGTCGAGGATCGCGCGTGCGGCGGCCTGCGACAGCCGCCTTGGTCCGCGGCCGATTTGTTGGCGAAAGTGTTCGAGGAACGTGGCGGCCAGTAGCAAAACATCGTCGCCCCGCTCGCGCAGCGGCGGCACCTGAAGTTCGATCACGCGCAGCCGGTAGTACAAATCTTCGCGAAATTGTTTTTCGCGAACCATGGCCAACAGGTCGCGGTGTGTGGCGGCCACGATACGCACGTCGACTTGCAAGGGCTCGCTTCCACCCAGTCGCTCGAACGGCTGGCCCTCGAGCACGCGCAGCAGCTTGGCCTGGCAAGCGGCGCTCATTTCGCCCACTTCATCGAGGAAAATCGTTCCGCGGTGGGCCCGCTCAAACTGGCCAATGCGCCGCCGGTCGGCGCCGGTGAACGAACCCGGTTCGTGCCCGAACAGCTCGCTTTCCAGCAACGATTCACTGAAAGCCGCGCAGTTGACCGCCACATACGGGCCGCTGCGACGAGGACTCAGCTCGTGAAGGCTTTGGGCCACCAGCTCCTTGCCGGTACCGGTTTCGCCCAGAATGAGCACGGTCGAATCGGTTTCGGCCACGCGGGCCATACGATCGTGCAATTGCTTGAGCGCCGCGCTCTGGCCAATGATGCGCGTTTGCTGTTGCAGGCGCTGTCGCAGCAGGGCATTCGCCTGTTCGAGCCGCTCGCGGTGCTCCAGGTTTTCCAGGGCCATGCCCGCCTGATGCGCCACGGCAATGGCAAAATCCAGGTCGTTGGCAGCAAAAGGGGGCTCCTCGGCGTCGCGGCGGCATTCGATAGCACCGCGGCGGTTTTGGCGACCAGGGATCGGAACCGCCAGCCAGCGACCGCCAACCGCATCGGTTGAGCCCGGCTCTTCAACGGCCGTGTTGCGTGGTTTGTCGTCGGGTGCGTTGCAAGACGTGCCCCGATCGACGGCTGACGATTCGTGAACTTCGGTTTTGTTGCAAGATGGGTCGCCGTTGTCGGCGATGAGCATTGCCTCGTCGTTCTCCAATGCCAGGCTGGCCAACAGGTGCGTTGGTTCGTCGCGCGATCCGGCGGCCGCACTGCCCGATTCGGCGGTCGGGTTGGCGCGGCGAAGCCGACCGTCGACGCCCACGAGCCACACGTTCACGTTTTGCGCACCGGTGCCCTGCGCCAACACTTCAACCACCAGCCGAACAAGGCCGGCCGTGTCCTGGCATCGGTGCAAGCCGGTTGCCAGTCGGCAGAGCAAGGCCGCGTCGCGAATCGGTCGCTGAGGCGATTCCAGGCGAAGCTGCTCGACCATGGCCTCGCGTTTCTCCGGTTCGCGCACGCGCAAGGCGAACGTGGTGGCCGCGATTTGCGAGGGACGCAATGAGAAAGGGCTTCGCGCATCGCTCAGCGAGGTGAAAACCAACAACCGTCCGCCGATACGAATCAGGTCGCCCACCTCGAGCACGGCGCGCTCGATCGCGCGGCCGTTGACAAACGTGCCGTTGCGGCTGCCGCAATCTTCAATGTGCCAGCAACCCGACTGATGCCAGATGCGGGCATGCAGTCGCGAAGCCAACTGGTCGTCGAGCGGCAGCTCGCGCGAGGCATCGCGGCCAATGGTGATCGGCTCGCCACCGGTGGGCAGCTCAATGGTGGTTCCGGGCTGTGGCCCATTGATCAATACCAGTGCATGGTCACGCACGTGCTTGGTTCTCCCCTCTCAAAAATCGTTGGGCCGCAGTGCCGTTCGGTTCGGTCGTTGGTTTGGTCGTCCGACCCGCGGGACGTGGCCGTTGTCCCGATGCGTTGGGTTCTGCGGCTGCAAAGTTCGCTGGCTCGCGGGGGCGTGGGCTCTTTCTGGCTTCCGATTCACGCTTCTTGCAGTTGGCGGCGACTTTCGTTTTTGCGCTTTCGTGTATTTCCTACTGCGCTCCCGCTGCGTTGATGCGGTATTTCACTGGCACGTACGGACTTGCCATCGCAGGTGCCGCTGCACGGCGAGCGGGCAACGGGCGGCGTTTTCGCTAGACCGGGCGGCAGGGGCGTGTGACTACGTGCATTGTAGAGGCTTATTTCGCTCTGTATCGGTTCAAGGCGCGCAGAAACATGGGGCGCTTTGGAATAGGGCGCCTTAACGGGGGTAACGATCTTGAGAGCCGGCCGCCGCGAGAACGGGATGCCGTTTGTAACGTCAATTTGAGAAACAGGTTGTGTCGATTCTGTTGTTCCCGATTCGCAAAGCGGCCCCGCATGTGGCACCCCGGTTGCAAATACGAAGCCCCGCGTAACAAACGGCTCACCAGGCCAATTCGGTCGCCCGACATCACGGCGGGCCCCTACTGGCCGCGGGATACCGAGCCGAAGAGTTCCCCCCCTCTTTGATGCCCGTAGTTCGAAGGAGTCTTCCCTCATGGCCATGCCTCGATTGCGAACCCGACTGTCTCATCGTCGTGCCGTTAAGCCGGCACACCGCGCGTTTGGCTACGAGCCACTGGAATGCCGTGCCCTGTTGTCGGTGACTCAAGGACCATCATTCGAACTCGAAGACGGCATGCTCACGATCACCGGCACCAACGAGAACGATTTGATCACGGCCAACGTGGTGGATGGCCAACTGGTCGTAAAAGTGGGCGAATCGACGTTCACGGTCGACAACAACCTGGTTGAAAAAATCACTGTCGATGCCTTGGACGGCAACGACATGGTGTTTATCGCTCACAGCGTTGACCAAGAAACGATGATCAACGGTGGGGATGGCAACGACGTGCTGGCGGCCGGAAGCGGTGCCAGCAAAATGACGGGCGGCGCTGGCAACGATACTCTCATCGGTGGTCAGGCCGACGATCGACTCGATGGTGGTGTCGGCAATGACCTGCTCATCGGTATGGGAGGAGATGACGCAATTCGTGGCGGTGCCGGAAACGACACGGCCTACGGCGGCACCGGCAACGACAAGATCGACGGTGGCCATGGCGACGACGTCATCATGGCCGGCGACGGCGACGACTTTGTGCAAGGTGGCTGGGGCAGCGACAAGATCGACGGCGGTGCTGGAAACGACACGCTGTACGGCGATCCTCAAAGTCCAGTGCCGGTTGCATCGATGACGACGGCAGGTGAAATCGAGTTCCGCGCCGTAGACCGGGGTCCGTTCGATACCGATGCCCGAGAAATTGGTCGACCCGGCAACGACACGATTCTTGGCGGCGATGGCGACGACCGCATCGATGGTGGTGCCGGAAACGACAAACTGGGTGGCGGTGCCGGCAACGACAAGGTCATGGGTGGCCGGGGCAACGATGCCATCGAGGCCGGCGCCGGCGACGATGTACTGCTAGGTGGCGATGGCAACGACAAGATCGACGGCGGCGATGGCAACGACCGCATTGATGGCGGTCGTGGTAACGACGTCATCGCAGCCGGTGCCGGCGACGATACCGTGCAAGGTGGTTGGGGTAGCGATACCATTCGCGGCGGCGATGGCAACGACACCTTGGTCGGCGATCCGTTGCAAATGGTGGAACCGGTCGATCCCGTGCCGTTGGCCAATGCTCAGGCCGATGCCCGGCTTCGCGCCATCCGGCCAAGGCCCGTTCCCACGCCTGGAAAGCCCGGCAACGACGTGATCGACGGTGGAAACGGCAACGACCGCATCGATGGCGGGCAGGGTGCCGATCGGCTCTCGGGTGGTCGCGGTCACGATATGATCCGCGGCGGCGGCGGTAACGACATGCTCGACGGCGGTGTTGGCGACGACACGATGAACGGTGGCGGCGGCAACGATACCTTGCTTGGCAAGGCGGGCAACGACGTGCTCGATGGAGGCGCCGGCAACGACCGCATCGATGGCGGACGCGGCGATGATGAACTCACCGGCGGCCCGGGCGAAGACAAAATGGCCGGCGGTCTGGGAGCCGACATCATCTGGGCCATCGACGGCGAAATCGACACCATCTTGTACGACGCGGACGACACACTGCACATCGACGCGATCGACATCTTGATGGAAAGTTAACTCGCTAGCCGTGCAACGGTTTTTTCCTTCCTCCCTCGTCCTCCTTCTGCCGGAGAACGAGACTGGGCGCGACAGTGGCCGCACGGCCACTTTCGAGGCGGTCGCCTACGGCCCGGGCGGCCGTCTCACTTTTTGCGCTGCCCAGCCCGCTACGACAACGTTCAAACCTGGCCTCGGCATCGAGAAGAAAACCCGACGAGAAACCAGCCGATAGGCCGGTTGGTTCTTCGTGCGGCAATGGGCGGCACGATTGAATTCTTCGCCGTGGCCCGCTACGGTTCACAACAGTCGGCCCAGCTTGTGAAACCGTGATTGGGAGAGAGAACCGTCAGATGTTGCCGCTCGAAGACGTCCATGTGCTCGATTTGTCGTTGTTGCTGCCCGGCCCGTTGTGTACGCAAATTCTGCGCGACATGGGAGCTCGTGTCACCAAGATCGAGCCGCCCGCCCCGGGCGACTACATGGCGCTTTGGCCCCCGATGGCGGGCGACGTTTCGGCGGGTTACCTGGCGGTGAATCGTGGCAAGCAGGTGCTCTCGCTCGACCTGAAGAAGCCCGAGGATCGAGAGCGATTCCTTGAAATGGTGGCCGATGCCGACGTGGTGGTTGAAGGGTTTCGGCCCGGTGTGATCGACCGCCTGGGAATCGGCTACGATCGGCTGCACGAACGGAACCCGCGCATCGTCGTGTGCAGCATTTCGGGCTATGGGGCCACAGGGCCGCTGTCTCAGCGGGCGGGTCACGATCTGAACTATCAAGCGCTAGCCGGTGTGCTGTCGATCAGCGGCGGCGATGGTCCGATGCCACCCAATCCGCAGTTGCAGGCGGCCGACACCGCGGCCGGTTCGTACGTTGGGGCAATGTTGATTCTGGCTGCCCTGCTCGAACGGCAGCGGACGGGAACGGGACGACACATCGACCTGAGCATGAGCGAGCAGTTGCTGCCGCTCATGACCACCTCGTTTGCCACCGTGGCGGCCGAAGGTCGCGATTTGCGTCGCGACGGCGAAATTCTCAGCGGCGGGGCACCTTGCTATCGCATCTTTCGCACAGCCGACGGCCGCTTCATCAGCGTCGGGGCGCTCGAGCCCAAGTTCTGGTTCGCGCTGGTCGATGTGCTCGGCTTGCCCGAGCTGAAGCAGATCAACCACGTCGACATCGAGCAGAATGACGAAGTGGTTGAAAAACTCTGCACGGCATTCGGCTCGAAAACGCTGGAAGAGTGGAAGCAGTTGTTTGCCGAGGCCGATGCATGCGTTGAGCCGGTGCTTACCTTCGAGGAGGTGAAGCGGCTGCCACAATGGCAAGCCCGGGGCAGCTTCGAAGAGGTGCCCACCTCCGACGGCCGCACGCTCACTTTGCCGAAAATGCCCGCCTCGCTAGCCGGCTTTGGCCGCTGAACTGTTGCCGCACGTTGCCGCGCGCCGGGCCCCATTGGGCAGAAACGGCGCTGGCTGGTCTCGCGTGCGTCTCTCGGCTTTCTTCTGGAGCTCCTCCTGTCCGTCGTGCCGTCGCGACGGACACAGCGCGGCCACCCTTTGTAAAAAAGACGGCAATCAGCGAAGTGTAGTGGCAGCGCGTGTCGGCAGGAGGTGAACGACGCACAAGGACCGTTTCCCGTTTTTCAGCAGATTCGGCCGTTGCGCATCTTTTTCGCATCGTCCGCCTTCCTCCAACCAAGAAGGCGCAACAACTTCACGCGGCGAAACCGTTGCCAAAAAAACGAAGACGATCGGTCAAACGCGAGCCAGCGAGCGCGGACCGGGGCCCTGGGGCGTGCCTGCGCTGAGTCGGTCGGACCACGCGCGCAGATCCGCGGCAACCATGTGCAAGGCCGCCGCGGCCGAAATCTGCTTGCCGCTTTGCCAGCCGCTCAGTCCGCGATATTCGCCGGCTTCGGCAGAACAGTGGAAGCTGCGAACGAACGTCCCCGCGGTCCCCGAACGTCTCTTGAAAGAAAGAGAACCAATGCCGAGAGCGGGTGGGCCGATCACGACGAAGCCAGCCCGATGGGCGTTTCGGCCGGAGTGTGTGGCAAATCGAGCGTATCGGCAGGCACCATTTTCTCGTTTTTCGAGTCCCACCCCATCATGCGGCTGCTGCGCCACGATTCATTGGCCATGCACACGGCCACCACGCCAGCCAGACCGATCTCGGGCGGGCAGTTCAACGGCTCGCCATTGCGGAGATGGTTGTGCAGGTTGGTGTGGTGCAGGTCGATCCGCTCGCCTCCGGTCTTCTTGTGTTGGGCCAGAACTTTCCCGTCTTTGTCTTTGGCCACCCAACCGTCGGAGGTGAAATACAGCGTGCCCCGATAGCCGCGGATCAGGTGGTCGATGCCGACCCGGTTGCTCATTGTGCCCAACACATAAACGGTCATGCCCTGCGGGTATTCGCAGATCATTTCGAAATTGTCAGGCAAGTCGCGCCCATCGGGCCACTGCCAAATGCCGCCCATGCCCACGGCCCGACGCGGATAGGAAAGACCGCAAGCCCGGATGATGCGCGTGATGCGATGAATGAACAGATCGGTGGCGATGCCACCCGAGTAGGCCGCGTAGTTGCGCCATTCGAAGTAGTGGTGCGGGTTCCAGTCGATCTTGGGTGCCGGGCCAAGCCACGCTTGCCAGTCCAGATCGTTGGGTTTCGGCATCTTTTCGTCCAGATCGGGGCGCCGCCACGGTCCCTGTTTCCCATAGCGGCGAACGTATTCGATCTGCGCCTGCACGACCTGTCCGATCACGCCTTGCTTGATCGCCTTGGCGGCCGAAATGTAGCTATCGTCCGACATCGATTGCACGCCAATCTGCAAAGGCAAACCGGTTTGACGCTGCTTCTTCACCACGGCCTGCGCCTCTTCGATCGTGTGCGTCATCGGCTTTTCGCAGTAAACCGCTTTGCCCGCATCAAGGGCGTCGATCGTCATGTGTGCGTGTTGGTGCTCGGGGGTGGCGATGGTCACGTAATGGATGGATGGATCGTCCAGCACGCGGCGGTAGTCGGTAACCACCTGTGGGGCATCGCACACCTTGGCCCCTTGGCGGGCGCGGGTTTCCCAGCAGTCGCACACCACAACCGCTTCGACGTTGTCTTGATCTTTGAGTGCCTTGATCGTGCGCATGTGGGCCGTGGCCATGCCGCCGGCCCCAATGAACCCGATGCGAATGCGCTCGTTGGCGCCCGCAATTCTTGCGTAGCTCTTGGCGGTCCAAGCAACCGCGGCGGTTGCCGTGCCGGTGGTTTGCAGAAAGCGGCGTCGCGTTACAGGCGTGGGCTTGGACATGGGCGGGAACTCCTTCGAGGGGGGCAGGATGAATACAACCTGGCAAGACCAAGATCAATCGGGAAGGACGGCTCGCTCGAGCCAACGGAACTGGCCATCGTGCTTTGCGCCCACCACAGCCGGCTGGCGGTAAAAGGTGAAATTGGCCCATTCACAAACCGAGCGGGACCAGGCACCGTTGGCGTTCAAGCGTTTGCCGCAGGCGACGGGGTTGCCGCAAAAGAACCATTTGCCATCGGGCAAGGCACTCTGGCTGCTCCGTCGCGTGATCGCAGACCATCATAATCGCTCGCCGGCCGAGATTCACCTGCCTGCCTGCCTGCCTGCCGGCCGGCAGGTCGCCCAACCATTCTTTCTGGCCGTGCTTTACACGGGGTGGGCGCGTTTCGGCACCCTGCCGTACCGTGCGGTTTTGAAGCGGACAGGCTGGAGCACGCCGGCCCGCTGTGCAGCGAAGCGCGATCGTGTGGAAAAAACGTCAGCCGCTGAACGTGGCGATGGTGCCCTGCTGGCTCGTGGCGTCTTCGCAATGGATGCCATCGCAGACAAACGTGCGATTGCCACCCCGCTCTGCCGCTGCGTAGAGGGCGAGCTGTGCGCGGCCGATGATCGAGGTCACGCCGTCGTCGCCGCTGGCTTGGGCCACGCCTAGGCTGGCGGTGAAGCGAATGGCCTCGTCATGAACGCGGAGCTTGTCGCACATTGCGATGGCTGTGCGTACCCGTTCGGCTGCGATCGCCGCTCCCTGCAACTCGCTGGCCGGCAGCAGCACGGCAAAGCCGGCCTCGTCGTAGCGGGCAATGAGATCACTTTCCCGCATGGCGGCCGCCAAGAAACGCGGCACCTGTTGGATGATCAACCGGCCAGCTTCAGGACCATGACGACGTTTGATCTCGTCGAAACGGTCGATTTGCAGCACAACGATTGAAAGTATCGAGCCGTGACGGCGGCATTCGGCCAGTCGTCGGTGCAGTTCTTCGGTGAACGCTTGTCGGTTTGGCAGGCCCGTGAGCGGATCAGTACGGATCAACGTACCCTCGGGAGAAGGCGGGGCCGGAGAATCCTCGACGACAATGGTTTGCCCTTGTGAAGAGGCGCGTGGCTCCTCATCCGGCGCGGGGTCGACTGCGGCGGAACCGGCGGCGCGGGCTGCCTGATCGCTCGCGTTGTTCTTGTGGTTCGGGCCATTCGACGGTGCCCCGACAGGGTGGCAGCCGTTTCCGTCGTGGTAATAGCTGCGGTTCCGACCGCCTCGTTTGGCGGCGTATAGCGCCATATCGGCCCGCTCGACAAGTTTGCCCGGCTGGTCGCCATCTTGAGCAATGGCCACGCCAATGCTGACAGTGACTTTCAACGGGCCATGCTCCGATTCGAAGGGGGTCGACTCGATCGCCTTGCGGACGCGTTCGGCCGCCTTCTGGGCCTCGGACATACTGGTTTGCGGCAACACGGCTCCGAACTCTTCACCACCGTAGCGGGCCGGCAAGTCCATCTCCCGCATCTCTTGTTGCAGCAGCGATGCAACGCCCCGAAGCACTTCGTCGCCCGTTCGATGGCCGTAACGGTCGTTGAACTGCTTGAAGTGATCGACATCGAGCATCAGCAGTGCAACGGGCGCGGCAGTGCGGCGATGTTCGGCCAACCGCCGGTCAAGCTCGTGATCGAAGGCGCGGCGGTTGGCAATCTCGGTGAGTGGATCGCGAAAGGCTTCTTCAAGCTGGCACTGAAGCTCGCGAGCCTGGTCTTCGA
This sequence comes from Planctomycetaceae bacterium, assembly GCA_015493185.1. Classification (GTDB taxonomy): domain Bacteria; phylum Planctomycetota; class Planctomycetia; order Pirellulales; family JAEUIK01; genus WGDQ01. The sequence continues at coordinate 1,552 of WGDQ01000811.1, read as the reverse complement.
TGATCTCGGTTGCCTCGACCAACTGATCTTGCAGCTTGCTGTTGGCATCGACGATGTCTGCCACGAGCTTGAGAATGTCGATATCGTCGGTCAACGCCGCTCCCTGTTTCCCACTGGCGGCGGCCCGTTCGAGTTCGCTGGTGATTGCGTGAATGGTTTCGTTGTGGTCGCGCACGTTGCCGGCCACACCGGTCGAAACTTCGTGTAGTTTCAGCAGCAGGGCCTTCACACGTTCCGTGTCGACCGATTCTTCGCTATCGGTGTCGGTGTTCTCAGCCTCTGGCTGGTCGGTTCGGCTTGTTTTGGTGCTTGGTCTTGCAATTTGCAAACCAATCAATACTCCGGCCACGAGGCTGGAAATGACTAGAACAACGGCGAGCACGATTGTCGTGATGAGCGAGCTTCCAAGAACGAACATCGGATGTTCCACAGGCTTGTCGGTTACGCGGCATGGTGCTTCGCTTGAAAAAGCACGTTCGAGCGCGTGCATTTCGCATGCAGACGCCAAATCGGAACGCGGCTTCTCCAAGCGGTCCAAACAATTGGCTCTATCTAAAACATAGGCCGTTCACAAACTGGGATTTCCCCAACCGTAGCCCGCATTTTGGAGGATAACAGAGAAAATTTTTCGACGATCGATATTGAACGAAAAAATGCTGTGGTTTTTGTGGCATTTGGGCGATTTCGCTCGAAAGCGCCACCCTTGTTCGTGCGGTTTAGTTTGTTTTTTTTTGCAGCGGCCACCGGCGGCCGGTACCGAGAGCCTTTCAAGGCAGCGCGGCGACGAAGAATCCGGTTTTTCTGGTTATCCGATCTGCATTGACGCGAAATCGCGGCTCAGCGTATGATCCGCCCCCGCTTACGACAGCGGGCGGCTCTTCTGCAAAACGCATGGTGCTCGAATCTCCGCTGCACGCAGGCCGTTTTCTGGCCGCGCACCAGGTTTGCGGCTGCGTATGTGCATATATTCTCTGGGGTGAAAGAACCGTTTGCAAAAAAAGGGCAATGCAGGGCTGCTGGGGCGCGGGATAGCAGATCCTGATGACGAAGCGTGCGGGGGGGCGTGGCCGTGAGAACGGTGTTCCAATGCGCTATCGAGCGGTGGTCGTTGCGCTGGGGGTGTGTGTTGCATGGGCCGTCACCGCAGGTGTTGCCGCGTGGCTGGCGCTAAGGCACGTTCCCGGCTTCTATCGGCAGGCGACGCGTTCCGATCCTGTCGCTCAGCGCAAAGCGAGCGATGAACTTCTGAGCCGCGTTTCATCTGTCGTAAATCAGGCACGCCGAGAGGGGGCGTGGAGTGTCTGGCTTACCGAACAACAATTGAACGGTTGGCTGGCCGTCGATCTCGTAGAAAACCACGGCAGTCTTATTCCCGAATCGGTCGCCAATCCGAGGGTTCATATTACGGAGCACGGCCTGTGCGTGGCTTGCCGATACCGCGAGGGCTGGTTGTCGCCGGTGCTTCGTGTCGAACTCGATATTCGTGTCGTCGAGCCGAATGTCGTGGCGGTGCGCGTATTGGGTGTGCGTGCGGGCCGATTGCCCCTGCCGC
>WGDQ01000810.1 GCA_015493185.1 Planctomycetaceae bacterium | reverse complement strand
CCGCTGTCGGAGTTGGTGTCGTCATCGTCGGCGGCTGTGTCATCGGCTACGGCGGTGGCCAGCATCTGCTCGAGATTGGTTGTGTCGTTCATCAGGCGAACGTGCAGCAGCGGGCGATTGATGGTCCAACGTCCCAAATTCGATCGGCTGAGCAACAAGGCCACGAGCGATCGCGAAGTGCGAATTTCCAGGGCTTCAAGCACCGGCTGTTCGTCTGCATCGAGCAGTTCGATGTCTCGCAAAACGAGCGGCGAAAACCAGCCGAGCGAGACCCCTCGAACGGTGAGCCGCATGCCGCGACCGCTTAGGGCCACGTTTGCCACCCGGTTGAGCACCGCCGGTCGGCCCGCGATCCAGGGCAAGGTCCAGACCGTGCCAATGAGCAACAATACAACGATTGCCGCGCGGCGCAGCGTGCCGGCTTTGCGAACTTTGGAAGGCGGCGAAGATTGCGGGGCGAGTCGCCGCCCTCTGCCCGGGCGGACCGCACGCCGTGATTGGCGACTTGGTACGGTGGCCATGATGCGAACAATGCTTTCAACAGGAGATCGGAAGCCATGCAAACGACTCCTGCGCTCGGGCCGGCTGGTTGCCAGGCGGCACGGGCGCGGGCGGCGGATTCTACTCGGGCGGTTTGCCACGCTCCTAGGTCAATCTGAAGGCGGTCGATGGCAAATTGGGGAAAACGCGAGCATGGCCACATTGGCCTGTCGGCAGAAAACCGGCTTCGTTCAAAAATGCCCTCGGCCGTACAAAGCGGCAGCTCGTGTCGGCCGGATCAAGAGGCCACGGTCGGTTTGCCGAGGACCGTTGGGGGCGGGGCGTGCGTTGTTCGAACCGTGGTGATTGCACCGTTTGTCGGATGGGGCCGTTTTGAAAAGAACTGCTCGGGTGGCCCGGGGGTTCGCCGCTGTGTTCGGGCCCCCTCGTCTGGTGCGGTCGGTGCTCTATGGTTCCGCTTTACCGATGCCAGCATTGAAGGCCGCTGGCAGGCCGGGGTAAGATCGGACGAACGCTGTCTCCGTTTTGCAGAGGCTCCAATCGACGCATGTTTCCGCACCGGGGGGCGTGATGGGCGGAAGGTATTCCGGCATGCCGACTGGATGGCGATTGCGCCGTGCCGGTGTGGTGCGCGGTTGGGGCAGCCCGTTCTGTGCGGGGCCTGTATGGAGGTAGACGTTGGGGGGCAGGCATTGAGACAGGCGTTGGAAACGGGCCGCTTGGACGGCGCACTGCAAGGATGGAATGCTCGGAATGATGTCTTGGTAACCGAGTGCTTGGAATGGGGGCTGATAACGGAATGCCGGAAACATAGCGACTGGCAGATCGCGGTGGCCCGGCATCTCAGGAGCGAAACATTGACGACGATCGAGTTTCCACGATTGTTTCGGGTGCGCCAGCGATTCGAGCGGCCGCGAGTTGACGACGTGGCTGCTGAGGTCGAAGCGCAGCTCGCCCACTTGCGACTGGCAGAACGCATTGCTCCCGGCGAGTCGGTCGCGATCAGCGCGGGAAGCCGTGGAATCGCGAACATCGACACGATCATTCGCGCGACGGTCGATCACCTGCGAAAAATAGGCGCTAAGCCGTTCATCGTGCCGGCGATGGGAAGCCACGGCGGCGGAACGGCCGAGGGACAACGCGCCATCATCGAGGGCTACGGCATTACCGAGCAGCGGATGGGCTGTCCGATTCGCGCCACGATGGAAACGGTGGTGGTTTGCCATACGCCCGAAGGGGTGCCCGTACACTTCGATCGGTTCGCCTTCGAAGCCGACCACGTGCTGGTTTGCGGGCGCGTGAAGCCGCATACCAACTTCGTGGGCGACATCGAAAGCGGGCTGATGAAGATGATGCTGATCGGCCTGGGCAAGCACGAAGGCGCCAAGGTTTATCACCGCGCGATTCACGACTACAGCTTCGGGCATATCGTGCGCAGCGTGGCTTCGGAGGTGCTGGCCAAGTGCGGTGTGGTGGCCGGGTTGGCCATTGTGGAAAACGCCTACGACGAAACGGCACACATCGAGGCCGTCCCGCCCGAGCAGTTCGAGAGCCGTGAAAAGGAGCTGTTGGTCATGGCGCGGCAGTGGATGCCGCGATTGCCTTTCGACCGCTGCGACCTGCTGCTGATTGACGAAATTGGCAAGAACATCAGCGGTGCCGGCATGGACACGAACGTGGTGGGCCGCAAATACCTGGATCATCGCACGGCCGAGCACGAAACGCCCAAGGTGAAGTGGATTGCCGTACGCGGGCTGACAAAGGAAACGCACGGCAACGCGGCGGGAATCGGCATCGCCGAGTTCTGCACTCGCCGGGCCGTGGAGCAAACCGACTGGCGCATCACGAAAATCAACTGCATGACCGCCGGCCATCCGCAGGGGGCCATGACCCCGGTGGTGTTCGACTCGGATCGCGAGTTGCTCAGTGCGGCGCTTCCCGCACTGGGAATGACCGAACCGAAAAATGCCCGCATCCTGTGGATCCGCGACACGTTGCACGTGGCAGAGGTTGAATGCTCAGAACCGTATCTCGACGAGGCGATGCAGCGCGACGATCTTCAGATCATCGCCTCGCCCCGTAAGATGGCCTTCGACGGACAGGGCAACCTGTTGCCGCTCGAAACGATGTTGGCCACGGGATAGCGCCAGCCGCCGCGAGCCATGTGCCATGTGGCCAAGCGCGTTTTACGGGCCGCACACAACATCGGGCATCGACTTGTCCGGCCGGCGAAACGCATCGTCGTTTTCCTTTCCCCCTCTCTCTCGCGGCAACGCTGACCGTCTGTCGCGAGGCACCACGCACCGCGCCTCCCGGCCTCCCTGCGGAGCACGGGGTCTTGTGCGTTTCGGGGTCCAGGTCTGTCGCGCGGCTGTCGGACGGTTTGTAACAGACGCCGCCTCGTTCGGGTTTATTGGCCGGTGCGCGTTGCTGCACGCGAAACGGGGAACTACGGTTCGCGAATGCCGGCAGACATCCCGGGGGCGGCCCGACGAAGCTAGTGAACCCAAGAACCGAAGGTTCGCAGCGTAAGGCGGCCGGTCTTTGCTGAGAAGCCACCCGGGAAATGTCCCGGCTGCGGCACCTGTTGGCCGTGGCCGAATGGGGCGGCGTATTGGTAGGAAGATCGCGGCGACGACCATCCGTAGGGCACCGCAGGACTCACGGCGGGCCGGCTGGCATGGTAAGAACGCTCGATGTCGAGCGCCCGGTGCGTTAGACGCGTTGCGCGTTGCAAGTTCGCGGGGTGCCCATATCGGCAGAAACGATCGATTTCCTCGATCGCCTGATGAATGAGATACCGGGCTGGCGTGCGGCATACGTTTTGCGCGGCATGGTCTAGCGCGTGCCGGGCGAAAGCCGCTTCTGTCGGACGGTGATAGCGCCTGGCACGATCGAGATAGCCGATTGCGCGCAACAGATTCTTTTCCGCATAGACATCGAATGTCGACACGCCGTATGTCGGCCCGGCCGCGTAGTCGGTGGCAAGGAGTCGGGTCGGGTTGGCAAACAAAGGTGCGGCGACCAACGCGGCGGTGAGTAGAGCGGTTCGCATCGTACGGATCTCCTGAACGACGAAGGTTCGCAAGAGTGCCCCGATTCGTTGGATGCTCTAAATGCTCGCCGCGTGCCATATCGCGGGAACCGCAGTGGATGGGGGATTAAGTCGTTTTATTTTATGGACTTGTGCCTTTTGCGATTTTCTGCCCATGCCCGGCGCGGCCTGCATGGTGGTGTCAATGTGATGACGTTTCAGAATCGTTCTGACTGCACAGCAACGCAGCAGCCAGTTTCGCGTCGTGCCCGGAATCGTCGATTTAGTGG
>WGDQ01000809.1 GCA_015493185.1 Planctomycetaceae bacterium | reverse complement strand
GCCATACACCGCATCGGCACGGTCGTCGAGAATCGGTTGCAGCAGCCGACCGTATTCCGCGGGATCGTATTCCAAATCGGCGTCTTGCACGATGGCCACCTCACCGGTCATGGCGTCGATGGCCGTGCGGATTGCCGCGCCTTTGCCAAGATTTGTAGGGTGCCGCAAAAGCAGCATGCGAGGTTCGCGAGCGGCCAAACGTTGCAACTCGTCCCACGATCCGTCGCTCGAGCCGTCGTCGACCACGACAAGCTCGATTTGCAGGGGAACCGGGGCGGCGAGCACCCGTTGCACAATGGTTTCGAGCGTCCATCGCTCGTTGAAAACCGGCATCAGCACCGAGAGCTTGTTTAGCTTTCGTTTTGGTACCGGCGCATTTTTTTCAGTCTCGGGCTGTTCGGTGCCCATCGTGGCGCGCCCTCTGGATCCGTCCGTAGGAGTTTGCCCACCTTATCGTCGTGCGAACGATTCATCCGGCCCGCGCGACAAAAGTGGAGCTTGATCGTGCCCAATGCGTAGGGCGAATTGTAGAGGCTCGGTCCCTTTTCGGAAACACGAAAACAGCCCTCATTACCGCTCGAAGACCGACGATTTCCGGCAAAATGCTGTGTATTTGTCCGCTGCCCAATGCACCGTGCCAACCGTACGCGACGCGCACAGCGCACGCCGGCAACGGCTCCGAGCGTGCGCCGGAATGAAGAGAACGAGAGACAAGAGCACGAGAGTGACAAGAGAAGGTGCTGCGAGTCGGGGCAAGACGGGAAATCCGGAAAGCTGGGCAGACCTCTTTCCGTTGCGTGGCCTTGGAACGGCGGGCTCGCTACTCGTCGGTCACGCAGCCTTCCGAGGCGCTTTTCACCGTTTTGATGTACCGGTGCAGTGTACCGCGAGTGGTTTTGAGCGGCGGCGCGGTCCACTGGTTGCGGCGCCGGGCGAGCTCGTCCTCGTCGAGCTCGATGTCGATGCGGCGCTGGGCGGCATCGATCGTGATGCGGTCGCCATCTTGAACCAGGGCAATGGGGCCGCCCACCTGGGCCTCGGGCGTGATGTGCCCGACGATAAAGCCGTGCGACCCGCCGGAGAATCGGCCGTCGGTCAGCAGGGCCACGTCGCCCCCGAGTCCGGCGCCCATGATAGCCGATGTGGGGGTGAGCATCTCGGGCATGCCCGGGCCGCCTTTCGGGCCTTCGTAACGGATGATCACCACGTCGCCCTTGGCGATTTGCTTTTGCTCGAGCGCGTGCAGCATTTGCTCTTCAGAATCGAACACCTTGGCCGGGCCGCTGAACCGCTCGCCTTCCTTTCCGGTAATTTTGGCCACGGCACCTTCGGGAGCGAGCGTGCCACGCAGAATTTGAATGTGGCCACTTTTCTTGATCGGATTGCTTAGCGGACGGATGATCGGCTGGTCTTCGGGCAACGGTGCAACGTCGGACAGATTTTCCGCCACCGTTTTTCCCGTGACCGTAAGGCAATCGCCGCGGAGCAAATCGTTTTCCAGCAGATAGCGCATTACCGCAGGCGTGCCGCCAATGTTTTGCAGATCGGCCATCACGTAGCGACCGCTCGGTTTCAAATCGGCCAGATACGGCACGCGGTCGCTAACGCGCTGGAAGTCGTCGATCGTCAGCGGCACATCGACCGAACGCGCCATGGCGATCAAGTGCAAAACCGCATTGGTCGAACCTCCCAGTGCCATGACCAGCACCATGGCGTTTTCAAACGCATCGCGGGTCATGATATCGCGAGGTTTGATGTCGCGCTCCAGCAGCCGATAAACGGCCTCGCCGGCGGCAACGCACTCGCCGCGCTTGGCCGGGTCTTCGGCCGGGATCGACGAACTATAGGGCAACGACATGCCCATGGCTTCGATGGCCGAGGCCATGGTATTGGCCGTATACATGCCGCCGCAGGCACCGGGCCCCGGGCAGCTTCGCCGCACGATCGCCTGTCGTTGTTGCTCGTCGATTGTGCCGGCCAGATACTCGCCATAGCTCTGAAATGCGGAGACGATGTCCAGCTTCCGTTCGTCGAGGCAGCCGGGTTTGATGGTGCCGCCGTAAACCATGATGGCCGGACGATTCAAACGGCCCATGGCAATCAAACAGCCAGGCATGTTTTTGTCGCAGCCGGGCAGCGCGATCAGGGCATCGTACCATTGGGCCTGCATCACGGTTTCGATCGAGTCGGCAATCAGATCGCGCGATTGCAGCGAGTAGCTCATGCCCTCGGTGCCCATCGAAATGCCGTCGCTCACGCCGATGGTGTTGAACCGCATGCCGACCATGCCCGCCTGTTCGACGCCCCGTTTCACGTCGGCCGCAAGCTCGTTCAGGTGCATGTTGCATGTGTTGCCCTCGTACCACATGCTGGCAATGCCCACCTGCGGCTTTTGCATGTCCTCCTCGGTCATGCCGGTTCCGTAAAGCATGGCCTGCGAGGCGCCCTGACTGGCTGGCTGCGTGATGCGGGAACTGTATCGGTTGAGCTTGGCGGACATGGTGAAAGGCTTTTCTCTTTCTCAATCGTGGTTGAATGCAAACGGTTTCTTCGGCCCATGATGTGTGCCGATCGAAAAAGGCGACGCCCCCTGTTCCGCATCGCCGCTATCCGTAGCAACACAGAAGAACGGAAGCCCCGGCACCCTGCCCGAGCGGCTCGGCCACGGTTGGCACCGTCATGCCAATCGGCACCCACGCCGGCGGTGCGGCGCCCGGCTCTTCTGACACCACGGCCTTGCCATAGGTTCGCCCTCGCCCGTACAACACCCTTTCGGCAATGCCGTGCTGCTGCCCGAGTTGGTATGGGTGCGCGACCGCTATGGGTTGTTTCGTCTTGGCTACGTTGGCGGCTGAAACACACCGCCGCACAAGTCGCAGTGCGGTCGACCAGCGTACGGCGATCGGCAAGCCCACCCATCCGGGAAAAAGATCATTGTAAAACCCACAGGCGGCGCGAACCAGGGTGCAAACGAACCTCGCAACGGCCGTATTGCGGCTTAGCGGCAAGGAACATGCGCGATAAGAGGCCATCGAGCCCAGTGGCTCGGCGATTGTGTGCGGTTATTGGCCGGTCGCCAGTGCCGGATGATGTATTTCACACCGCAGCACGGGCCTGGTTCGTTGCTCTCGATCGACCATCAGCGTGAGAGAGTGCGCCCCGCCTCCGATTGGCACCACGGTTTTCTCTTGCAGGACCGCGGAAGAATTCCTTTTGCGTGCGCGGGGGGTAAGGTTATCGAACTGCCTCGTCGTGTTTTCCGCGGTTAGTCCACCGGGCACGTTCACCGCAAAGGGCGTGAATTAAGCACGGTCGACCTGCCCTCGGATGCGGTCAGGCTTGAGATGTTGAATCGTACGACGTGCCACGCCGTGGC
>WGDQ01000808.1 GCA_015493185.1 Planctomycetaceae bacterium | reverse complement strand
CCACATGGTTTGGGCACCGCTCGTCCGGGAGAAGGTTCAGCAGTGCCAGCGGTGCGAAAGGCGCCTCGGCGGTACGATCGCCAAGTTGGTATTCCACCTTTTGAGGACGCACTCCCAACGAGGTCAGTAGGTAGTGTGCCCCAGTCGTTTTCCGCAAAGACATCCCGTTCCCCACGTCTATCGCAAATCTACCAACTGGCCGTGGGCAGCGCTCGGTGTATCCCGGCTATGCCGCACCACCCGTTGCGCCGCATGTGAAGCGCAAATGCGGCCGTGCAGATCGCGCTCCTCATACAAGCACCTCGGCGGGCGACAAGTTTAACGAACATTTGCGCGAGATCAACAAATTTTTCCACGTGTCCACAAAATCTCTTGACGACTTCTTCATGCGGTTGTGCGGTGCTTCCAAATCTCTGCGCGCCGTCGATCGGGCTTCTTTGGTTTAACGCCGCTGTTCGCATTGCCATGTCACCGTTTCGCAAAATGGTAGACTGCTTACAAACGAAATCGCTCCGAAACGGTGCGCCTTTCACTTCTCATGTATCGTGCCGATATGCCACAGCGAGGTGGGCATGATCATTGGCCAAAAAGGACGCACTTTGGTGTGGTTTTCGGAGCATCCATATCTCATGGTTCGCACCATCGCTGCGCCGCGCGCCACGAGCGATTACGCACAATGGATCCGCCATACCCCAGCACCGGCCACACGGTTTTTGCCCACACCCAGGCGGCCGCCCCAAATAAGCCACGGCAGCAGCTCGACCGGCACATCGGCGAACACGGCCCGTCCTGAAAGACCTGAGAGCTGGTAGCGCTGTTGCGTTCGGTTCGACCATCGCTGCTGTCGAAACGCATGCCACCGGCCGTGAACCGCTTGTACCTCGGCCGCCCGTGCCTTGAGTGTCTCGAAGTCCACGCGTCCTTCCAGCGGGCCAGCGAATGCCGCGGCGACGCGCCCTACAATGCGCAGTGCCGCCCGGAACAACTCGTCGAATGCCGGGTCGCGGTTGGCCTTTCGCTTCAAAAATAGCGGCGACTCCAATGCCAACTCCACGCGCGGAATCGTGTCGCCGCTTACCGGCACGGTGACCGGCAGCCGCTCGATGTCCAGGGTGTGCACACCGGCCTCCAACGTTGTGTGTGCGGGGGCCGCTTGGCAGCCGAAGCAAACATGGTCCGGACCAAGGCCATCGTGCTGCGCGGCCTCTTCCAGTGCTGTGGTCACATGATCCAGCATCCCCATCGCCCGCCGGCCAATGAGCATTACCCGCAACGTCAGGTAGTCACCGGGCTTCACGCGGCTCGGTGCCGGAAAGTGAGGCACCAGCGTCAGGGGGCGCAGTTCCGAGGTCACCAGGCAACCGCCGGGCGGATCGTATTCAAACGTCACACCGTGCGGACAACTCAAAAGGTGGGGGCAGCCACGGCACCGTAGCCACCGCGTCCGCTGTTCGGCCGCAGAAAAAACGCATACCCGACGCTTCAATGTGCCTGAAGCCAGGCCGCGCAGTGCCGGGCCAAGCCAGGGCAACAGTCGCCCTGCCGTCGCAAAACGCAATGTGCGATGCTCGATGCGCACGGGCACCACCGATTTCTTTTCCGGTGCCCCGTCGCTTCGTCCCCGTGCCTGCTCTTCGCCCCTGTTTGTGTCGTTCCACGTCATGCCCTGCTTCTCGTCTCCAAATCCCTGGTCTCTGTTCGTTCTGGCCGCGGGCCTCTGTTCAAACCGCGCTGTCGCTACCCCTTGGTTGCTGCGTGTCATTCTCCCAATCCCCTTTGTGTTTCAGTTGCGTCGTTCGTTTCGGCTTCGTGCGGCAGCGACGCATACTGCCCGATCATGTGTGCCAACTCGTCGTGCATCTCCTTTCGAAACGATTCGGGTTCCAGCACCTCGGCATACCGTCCGAAGCTGAGCAACCATCGCTTGATTTCTTCCGTGTCCGATAGTCGAAACTCGGCCATCACGCTTTGGTCTCTTTGGCGTTTCAGCTTCTGGCTCTCGTGCCACCGGCCCTCTTCCACATAACGCGCCACTCTCGGCGAAAACCGTACTCGAATCTGCAGCTCGCCGTCGCCCTGATATACCCCGAACGATCGCGACATGTGTTCCTCCAACCGAAAATTTTTTGGCAGCCGAAACCGCGTCTCTGTCGGCTCGGCATCCTCCATGCGATCAATTTTGAAGTGCCGAATACCGTCGTGGTCGTGCGAAAAGGCCACCAGATACAGCGAGCCGCGGTGATACACCAACCCATAAGGATCGATCTCGTGCTCCACCGGTTCGGTCGATTGCAGCGAGCGATAGTGCATGCGCACGGTGCAGCCGTCCTCGATGGCCATCATCAGCCGGTCCACGATCTCGGCCTTTTGGGCGTAGTCGCCCGTGCCGATCGTGGTTTGGTACAGCCGCTCGGCCATCTTCTCTAGGTATCCGAGTGCCCCGCTGCTGAGCGACGATCGCACCTTGCGAAAGGCGCGTTGCGCTGCGTCCCATAGCAGGGTGCCGGCCAGTGGTTCCAGAAAGCGGCGCCCTAGATACAAAGCCAATGCCTCGTCGATGGCAAAGCGAATGTCCAAACCGCGTTGGGGCCCGGCCAGGCGCCACGATTTGCGGCCGTGCGCGCCGACCTCTTCTTCCAGCGGAAACCCTACTTGGCCGAAGGTTTGCAGATCGCGGCGGATGGTTTTCTCGGATACGCCGAGCTCTTTGGCCAGCTCACGAACGGTCGCGCCCTGACGCCGCGCGCTGAGCATCTTGATGATCAACCATTGCCTCACAAGTGCCGTGTCGTGCCCCATATGTTGCTTCTCCCGCTCAGCCGTCGCCATCCGCTGCAACACGCGCCCGGCAAGTCTCTCAGCATAGCGCCTCGTCGTCCGACTGCAATTCTCACCATCCATTTTTTGCCCGTCGCTTGACGCTCGCACAGTGGCTACCGGTTCATACCGTTTCCATAACTCGCATGTCAGGCAGTATCTCACATACGTTGGACAGATCGCGTCCAACCCCGCAGAAATTTTTTTCGCGCACGCCTCCTGCCACCTTCGTTTTCTTCTCCCACGTGGCAATGCCGCGGCCGGTTGTCCGCGCACCGTGCATGGTCATTCGCCGGGCTCGCGCGCCGGCACGGTGTTTCTACCGGTCGCCGAGCTGAAAAATAATGTCGTTGTCGCTCGGCTTCTCAGCGCGCGTGCCCCGCGCACGCGCCCCACGAAAAAACAGCACCGCTCGATTTGAACCCGCCGGTTGCCGCTGATCATCATAGAAGTCGCGCATCGCGTACGGCCT
>WGDQ01000807.1 GCA_015493185.1 Planctomycetaceae bacterium | reverse complement strand
GTCAATAGTCTCAGAAGTCAATCTCGCAAGCCGAACTGCCGCATCAAGCGGTCAGTAGCTCGATACGCTTCGTCAACCCACTCGACAATGCGATCCGGCTCGGGAGAATACTCGAGTTCGATCGATATCGCGCCATCGATTTCTAGTTCTTTGAGAACCGGCAGGTATTGCTCGAACGGCACCACGCCGCGGCCGGGGGGCAAATCGCCATGCACGCGGCCATCGCAATCAGAAATGTGCACGTGTGCAGCCCGCCCCTTCAACAAGCGAAGCTGCTCGGGCTCGACGCCGGCCAGTACCAAATGAGAAATGTCGATATTGGCTTTCACAGACGGATGGGCCACGTCGTCGAGAAAGCGGACCATCTGCTCGACGTTGTTTAGCAGCGATAGAGGGAAAGGCTCCAACTCGAGCGCGATTTCCAGCCCCAGCGATTCGGCATGCCGACCAAGCCGCCGTAGTTCGTCGACTCCGGTTTGCCATTGTTCCTCGGGCGGGATGACTTCACGATTCCAGATGTATTCGCCCAGCACAAGCAAGACATTCTGAGCCTCAAAATCGTACGCCAGATCAAGGTAGGCCTCCACGCGACGGCGATGAAAGTCGCGCACACTGCTGTTGAAGTCGATCAGACCAACTGCAACGCAGCAAAGCGAGACTATCGGCAAATCGAGTTGTCGGCACTCATTGCGGATCATTCGTTTTTCACGAACATCCAGTTCCAAGGGATCGAGAAACAAGTCGACCGTGTCGAAACCAATTTCCTTGGTCTTCCGCAAGCCGAACTCTGTAGGCTGACTGGCCTGCACCCATGCCGAGTTGATCAAACCGAGTTTCATGGTTCGCTGCTCTCTTGCGCTGCGTCGCGCTTTGCTCCAGTCGCAATATCGTCGGCACAATCCAACTATCCGTAGCATTCGCCGGTTGTCCGCACCGGGTGCTTACCTCTTTTGCCGATTATCTCTCTCGCAAGCGAGAAAAGAAAACCTGTCACGTTGACCACGGCAAGCCGATCTCTATCGATCTCCCGGCGTGCTTGGCGACATCGCCTCATGGGACCGTCTCTGAGCCATCCGGGCAACTCGATCCTACCGGCTTTCAGACGATCTCGCACCTACTGTTTCGTCACGCTATATTTCACCGCATGAAACGCCTGATCCTTGCCACCGGCGGCACGCTTGCTGCGATTTGGCTATTGTTATCGCTCGGTTTGTTGCCCTCTCCGCTCGATCGTTTTGCGGCGCGGTTGCTTGGGCTCGCGTGTTCGTTTGCGTGCCCACTCACAGTGCTTTTTCTGGTGGTTGCGCCAGGATTTTTCCGAGAGCTTGCCGATGATTGGCGTCACTTCTGGCAGCGCATTCGAACGCGTCGCCAAGAGATCGCCGAGCTCGAACACCGCATCCAACTTCTGGACCGCGCCCATCATATGGTGCAGTTGGCCAATATTTACGCTCGACAAGGCCGATGCCGAAAAGCGATCGAACTATATCACCGTGCGTTGGCAAAAGAGCCCGATCATCTCGAAGCCGCCTATCGTCTGGCCCTCTGCTACTACGATACCGGCCAATTCGAGCAGGCAGTCGAATTGCTCGAACAGGTTCACGCACAAAAGCCCGACTACGACTACGGCCTGGCATATCTCCGCTTGGCGCAAGCCCATCAGAGGTTGGGCAACACGCAGCGAGCGGCGGAAATCTACGAAATCTTGTTGCGTTTCTATCCTGGTCATGCTGAAGGGTCGTATCACTTCGCCGAGCTGCTGACCGAGCAGGGCGATACCCGTCGGGCACGCCAGCTACTTCAAGAGATGCTGGCCACGGCGCGACGCAGCCCGCCGTTTCAACGGCGCCGTAATCGTGGCTGGCTGATGAAAGCCCGGTGGCGTTTGTGGACCACGAAGCCATAGAGCGACGCCCAGCAAATCAGCCGAACTGCCCTGTGAGTTGCAACCACCCGAAGGCCGCGAAAAACACAAGGGTTGCCAAGAGCGTAAGTGTCGCCAATGGCCCGTTGCGATACTGCCGACCCAACCAGTCGGCCCGTCCGTTCATCAACAGCAAGACGGCAGCCAACATCGGCAAGAACATAGCTCCCACAACGGCGTACAACTTCTGCACTTGTCGAAATTCGGCCTGCGTGCCCAACACTGGCAACGTTGCCAGAAGCAACAAATAGCCCCGATAAGCCCAAGTGCGCGTCAGCACGGGAGCAGACCGATCGCATCCAGAGCGAAAAGAAGACACATCGTGCCGGAGTCGCCAGAAATCGGCGAATAGATACGGCACACTCTGCCATACTCCCAACAAGCTCGTGGCAACAGCGCTCCAGGCTCCTAGCAAAAACGACCAACGGGCCCACAGCCCCAAGTCGTCTTGCAAGCGATCGGCCAAGCGGATCATAAGCGTCGCACCCCGACCAGTTGGCTCGATCGAACTGCCGATAACGACCATCGCCATGCCGAACAGCGCCGTTGCGGCATAGCCTACTGCCAGATCGACACGTGTATCTGGCAGCGCCCGGGGATCGCAGCGTCCTTCTTCGCGAATCCAGTAACCGTAGCACAAGATTGTTAGCGTGCCGCCGACTCCACCAATGAGCGCGATTGTCCACGACACACCACCAGCGTGTTGGCGGTCAACGACTGGCAGGCAAAGTCCGCGGACGATTTCACCCCAGTCCGAAACCAGTGCGACGGCACAGGCCGTCACGGTGACGAACATCACGGCGATCATCGCATGCATGACCCGCTCAAAGAGCCGATACCGCCCCCAGAGTACGATCATCGCGGCGGCAATACTGTGCAACACGCCAAGCACAATTTTTGCCCGGACCGTGCCGCCCAGCGAATCGATTGCTTCGGGCGGCATCATGGCCGCAGCCGTTGCGCCCGCCGCGCTGATCAAGGCCGCGCCGACGAAGAAACTCCAAAACACGAGATAAACCAAAAAAGGCCAACGAACGGCACGACCGAATCGTCGCGACGCGCCCTCGAGCAAAGTTTCACCCGTCACCAATTGCCAGCGAGCCAATCCCTCGGTCAGTGCGTACTTCAATAGGGCACCGACAACAACGGCCCACAGCACAGTGGTTCCAAGCTGCCCGCCGGTAAATGCCGCAGTGGCCAGATCGCCGGCCCCCACACCGGTGGCGGCCACCAGGAAGCCCGGGCCAACCACGGCGAGCCATTGTGGCAACGTTTTATGATGGCGTTGCATATTCGGTGAGCTTTGCGCCGTAGGGAATAGAGCGCGCTTCGACATGGGAAAATGGGCGATCCGTGGCGATGCACGCACCAAGCTGTTTGGGGAGCCTCAGGGCACCAGGCGAAGACCGCGTGAGCGATGGCTTTGCGGTATAGTAACGGTTGGGCCAAACCTAGCAACGTGCGCCTCGGCATAGCCGAGTGCCTCACGACGGAATAAGAGCCGCATGAGCAAAAGCCAGGACCACACGACGACCGATCGCACGATGGCCCAAACAGCCGGCGAGCGGCAGCTTGCACGCCAGCAAAGTATGCAAGCTTCGGGGCCCCCTGCCAAAGTGCCGGACGTCGAACCCGAGCGGTTTCTTGGAGCCGGTGCCTACGGTCAGGTGTGGGTAGGCACAAGCCGCAAAACCGGGCGTCGCGTAGCGGTAAAGTTTTACACGCACCGCGGAGGGCTCGATTGGACGCTGCTGGCTCGAGAAGTCGAAAAGCTCTCGTTCTTGTTCGGCAACCGCTATGTCGTTCAGCTTCTCGACGTCGGTTGGGATTCCGACCCGCCTTACTACGTAATGGAGTTCATGGCTCGCGGATCACTCGAAGATCGGCTGAGCCGTGGACCGTTGCCCGTGGGCGAGGCGCTTACGATTCTTCGCGACGTTGCGACGGGCTTGATCCACGCACATGGCAAAGGGGTTCTACACTGCGATCTGAAACCCGCCAACGTGCTGATTGGCGACGATGGAAAGCCGCGCTTGGCCGATTTCGGGCAATCGCGTTTGACTACCGAACAACAGCCTGCACTGGGCACGCTGTTCTATATGGCACCGGAACAAGCCGACTTGAAGGCGATTCCCGACGTGCGGTGGGACGTTTACGCTTTGGGGGCCTTGCTTTATCGGATGCTCACCGGCGAAGCCCCTTATAGTAGCGAGCAAGCGAAGCAAGAGATTCGCCAGGTCACCGATCTCGAGCAGCGACTTAAGCGATACCGTGAATGGATTCGCCATGCGCCACCACCCAAGGCGCACCGTCATGTGCCGGGTGTTGATCGCTCGTTGGGCGATATTATTCAGCGATGCCTGGCCTACGACCCTAAACGTCGCTTTGCCAATGTGCAGGCGTTGCTTGAAGCACTCGATGAGCGAAACCGCCGCATGGCTCGGCGTCCCTTGCTCGTGCTCGGTGCGTTGGGACCCGCCATGCTACTGATTGTGATGAGCTGGTTCGCTTGGGCCGGATATCGTGCCTCGATCGGAGAATCGGAACGCACGGTGGTACGGCGGGTGCTGGAAAGCAACCGTTTCGCGGCGCAATTTGTTGCCGAAACCGTGGCCCGTCAGATTGATCAGCGTTGGCGCGTGCTTGAAATCGAGGCAGGCAAACCCGGCTTCGCAAGTCTGATCGAAGAGGCGTCGACACAGCCGCTGGACAGTCCGGCACGGCAACGTTTGCAATCGCGAATCGAGGCGTTGCGCGCCCAGTACGCCGAAATCGAATCGACCAGTTGGTTCGTCGACGCTCGCGATGGCCGGCAGTTGGCCCGCAGCCCGCTCGACAAAAAAACGATCGACCGAAACTACGCTTTTCGCGATTATTTTCATGGCCAAGGCTACGATCTCGCGCCCGGGGCCAGCGACGTGGCACCGATCCGCAAGCCGCATCGCTCGATCGTGTTCACCAGCCATGCAACAGGCAATCGAATGGTCGCCTTCTCCGTACCCGTGTTTGGCGCAGCCGATGAGCAAGGCAACCAGGCGGTAGTGGGTGTGTTGGCAATGACTGTGGAGCTTGGCAAGTTTGCCGAACTGCACCCGGGCAACCGGGCAACAAGCTCGCAAATCGCCGTTTTGATCGACAGTCGCGAAGATGCACAGCGTCGTGCTGGCGCGGTGCTCGAACATCCGTATCTTGCCCATCTGCTCGAAACCGGAAGATCACTGCCAGCAACTTATCTCGACGCGCGCGAAGTGCAACATCTGCTTCGCATGCGACCGCTAAAGCAACGATTGCAAAAATGGCACGCAATGACGCATGGCCTTGCCGGCAACGATTCGGCTACAGCGAACACCGGCTCACCCGACGCACCCGGTGACAACGGCAAGAAAAAGGCGAGCCACCGTCGTGTTTCAAGCAACGAAGAAAAACCGGGCGTCGAAGAAGGATTGGCCACCGCAGAGATTGAAGCGGCGACCGAGGAGCTTAAGCAACTGGCCTATCTCTCCGACTATCAAGACCCGTTCGGCAGCATCGACTCCCATTATCATGGGCGTTGGCTCGCCGCGGTCGATCCTGTCTTTATCGAAGGTCGCGACTCCGACGTGCGTGATACCGGTTGGGTTGTTATTGTGCAGGAGCGTTACGACCGCGCACTGGAGCCCGTACGACGCTTGGGAACACAGCTTGTGCGCCAGTGGCTGGTTGCTCTGGGCACTGTGGCGGCGGTGGTCACCGCTCTGTGGGGTGTCGTGGTCGTCTTGCTGGACGACTCGCGGCGGTTCCGCTTTGTATCGGCATTGCGACGACGGTTCGGTATTCCCGAGCCGCCATCGACCGAGCCCCCCACCACGGCCACGTTCCAATCACCGGACGCATCATCAGCGGATTGATTCACCCTCGGCGATTAGCCATCCCATCGCGGCACGTTTTCGATGCACAGTTTCAACGCACAGCCGATAGCATGACCTTTCGTTTTCCAATCAACACGCAACCAGAGAGAACAGGTCCGTGGCCGACTTGATTGCCGAAGGAGTGCATTCAAAGAACCGATGGCGCCGCACGCTGCCGGAAAATCAACCGGTGACCCTCGGACGGAGTCAAGCCCAATGGTGCGTTCCATGGGATGACCGCATTTCACGGCAGCATGCGGAGCTGCGATGGCACAACGGCGTGCTTCATTTGCGCCGCCTGCCCTCCGCACGAAATCCCGTTTTCGTTCGCGGCCAAGAAGTCGAGCAAATCGAACTGCGCCCCGGCGAACACTTCGTGATTGGACAAACGACGTTCATGCTTGCCGATGAGCAGGTGAACGTATCACTCGATGTCGCCCCTCCGGCCGAAGAGCAAACATTCACGGCGCAGCACCTCGAACGTGTTCGATTTCGCAATGCCGAGCAACGACTCGAGGCACTGGCTCGAATGCCTGAAGTGATTTCCGGTGCCACAACCGACAACGAGCTGTTTGTACGGTTGGTCAATCTACTGCTGGCTGGCATCCGCAGAGCGGCGGCCGCTGCCGTGGTAGCTGTGGACTCGCGCGACAAAGACACTCCCGTGCGCGTCTTGCACTGGGACCGCCGTTTGGCCGTGGGTGGCGGTATTCAACCAAGCCAACGGCTTATTCAAGAAGCGATTCGGCGTCAAAGTAGCGTGCTGCACGTTTGGAGCCCCAATGCGGGCCGCAGCGATGCAACCGCCGCCGTCACGCTGAACGACGCTTTCGACTGGGCCTTTTGCACCCCGATTCTCGGCGGCGGTGTGCCGCAGTGGGGAATCTACGTCGTTGGGCGTTTTATGGGCAAGGGTTCTTCGACACCCACGCCTTCAGATCCTGGTGACTTGCGTGAGGAGTTGAAATTCACCGAACTGGTCGCAGCCTTTGTAGCTTCCTTGCGCGAGGTTCGCAGCTTGCAGCGTCGGCAAGCCAGCCTGACGCAATTCTTCTCACCACAGGTGCTCGACGCACTTGCCCACGAAGACCCCGACATGGTATTTCGACCGCGGGAGACCGAAGTGACGGTCTTGTTCTGCGATCTGCGCGGCTTCTCTGCTGAATCGGAACGAAGCGCCCACCATCTGTTGAAGCTGCTCGATCGCGTCAGCGACGCGTTGGGCGTGATGACGCATCATATTCTCGCCAACGATGGCGTTGTGGGCGACTTCCACGGCGATGCGGCCATGGGATTCTGGGGCTGGCCATTGCCGCAAGACGATAAGGTTGCCCGAGCCTGTCGTGTCGCGTTGGCCATACGCGAGGCGTTCGAAAGCGCGTCGCAAAGCCCCGATCATCACCTGGCCAATTTCCGCATGGGCATCGGCATTGCTACGGGTAAGGCAGTGGCCGGAAAGATCGGCACGATCGATCAGGTCAAAGTCACCGTGTTCGGTCCGGTGGTCAATCTCGCCTCGCGTTTGGAAGGCATGACGAAGATCTTACGAACACCGATCTTGCTTGATGAGGCAACGGCCGAGATGGCCCGCAAGCTGCTCGATCCACAAGAAGCAAGGTTTCGCCGCTTGGCGCTGGTTTGCCCTGCCGGCATGGATCGGCCAGTAGAAGTCACGGAATTGTTGCCGCCCGTCTCGCGATTCCCCTTGCTGCGCGACGAGCACCTGGTTGCCTACGAGAATGCGCTCGACGCGTTCAAAGAGGGCCGCTGGTCAGAAGCCAACGAGTGGTTGCACCAAGTGCCTGCTCAGGACAGGGCCAAGGATTTTCTTACGGTGTTCATCGCACAACACGACCGCAAGGCGCCTCCTAACTGGAACGGCGTGATTCCCTTAGATCGTAAATCGTGACCCCTTGAACACCTCGCGCAGTATGACGCTGCCCGCGGCAGTTGGCTATCGTGGCTTGCGAAGCGCGCGTCTCTTTACTTCTGAAGAATCAGCTTATCGT
>WGDQ01000806.1 GCA_015493185.1 Planctomycetaceae bacterium | reverse complement strand
TGGTGGCCGACCGAGCGGCTGGCATCAGCTTGTTGCCATCACGTTCACCGAGCGAGCGGCCCGCGAAATGCGCGATCGTATTCGTCGCCGGTGTCACGAGCGTCTCTTGCAGGCCACGGGCAAGGAATCGGACATTTGGTGGGCCCTGCTGCGCGACATCGACGCAGCGCGTGTGACCACAATCCACTCGTTCTGCGGCGAGTTGCTCCGCTCGCATGCCGTCGAAGCCGCGCTCGATCCCGACTTCCAACAACTCGATGAAGCGGCCGCGGAAACCCTGCTGCTCGAGGTGATCGATCAGCAGCTTCTTAGGCACCTGCAACAGCGTCACGAGACCGTTATCGAATTGGTGGCCGCATTCGACGTGGACGGCCTGCGCGAGCGGGTTTTAACCCTCATCGCGCAGCGGGGAAAGCACGACTTCAAAAAATGGGGAGAGAAAACACCCGAAGACCTGTTGTCGGCCTGGCAGGAGTACCGCGACCGAACCGTGCTGCCGCGCATCATCGACGACCTGAGCAAAAAGCAGTGGTTGCAACGGCTGCTTAAGCTGCTCAAAGACAAAAGCGATGCTGGCAATGAGAAAATGCAGCAGCGAATCGACGTGCTGCGCGAGTTGCTTCCGCAGCTGATCGATCGCACTATCGACTTCAAAGACCTTGAGCGTCTGAAACAAAACGCGACCGTCGCGGGCGCGGGCAATCGCAATGGATGGACCAGCCCCGAAGACTACGAAGATATCAAAAGGTTTTTCTTTAGGCTGCGAGACAAACGAAACGGAGTCATTCCGTTCATCCAAGGCTTACGCCAGATTGCGGCCACCGAAACAGCGCTCGATGCGGCAAAACTGACGCACGATGTTTTCTGGTTCACGCTCCGGGTGCTCGATGCTTATGAGCTACGCAAGGCGCAAATTCCGGCTCTGGACTTCGACGACCTGATTCTTCGCGCTCGCGATCTGCTGCGCGACAATGTCGCGCTACGACGACGCCTTGCCGGGCAAATCGATCTGCTGTTGGTCGACGAATTCCAAGACACCGACTCGGTGCAGCTCGACCTGGTGCGCTACCTTTGCAACGAAGATTTGGAACGTGGCCGGTTGTTCGTCGTGGGCGACCTGAAGCAGTCGATCTACCGTTTTCGCGGCGCCGAGCCGGAAGTTTTCGCCAGGTTGTGGCAAGACGTGCCCCGCGATGGCCGACTGCTGCTGAACAAAAACTTTCGCAGCCAGCCATCGAT
The DNA here is from genome assembly GCA_015493185.1 of Planctomycetaceae bacterium. Classification (GTDB taxonomy): domain Bacteria; phylum Planctomycetota; class Planctomycetia; order Pirellulales; family JAEUIK01; genus WGDQ01. The sequence continues at coordinate 813 of WGDQ01000806.1, read as the reverse complement.
TCTGCACTTCGTCAATGCCCTGTTTTGCGAGGCGCTCGCGAGCGAGCAGCAGCCGTTCGAGCGGCTGGAGGCCCATCGCCCCGAGGCGACGGACAACCCGAAAATCGAGTTCCTCTTTGCACTGCCCGACGCACAGGAAGACCAGAACGATGCGTCGGCCGACAAGCAGTCGCAGCAGCATGGCGACACGCAACCGAAAGGCACAGGAAAAGACAAAGACAACGTAGAACAGATGCGACGACGCGAGGCCGATTGGATCGCCCGCCGTTTGAAGACGATGATCGAGCAGGGCGAGCATCTCGTTGGCTGCGGCGACGCGGACAACCCCACGGCCACGCGGCCCGTGCGGCCCGGCGACATCGTCATTCTCTTCCGCGCGATGAGCAATGTCGCATATTATGAAGAGGCCCTGCGACGCCACGGAATCGGCTACTATCTGGTGGGCGGTCGTGCTTTTTTCGCGCAACAAGAGGTGTACGACCTGCTGCATTTGCTGCGCGCGGTGAACAGCCCCGCCGACGAATTGAGCTTGCTGGGCGCCCTGCGAAGCCCGATCTTCTCGCTCGACGATGAGACGATTTTCTGGCTTTCGCAAAACCCGAGCAACAGCCTTGCCGCTGGCCTTTTTGGCGAGAATCTGCCCGAGCCACTCGATCAGGCCACGCAAGAGCGGGTGCGTTTCGCCGCGGAAACGATCTGCGAATTGCGCGAGTTGAAAGACCGATTGCCCGTGGCCGAATTGATCCAACAGGCGCTCGATCGCACCGGATACGATGCCGCGCTGCTGGCCGAGTTTCTCGGCACGCGAAAACT
>WGDQ01000805.1 GCA_015493185.1 Planctomycetaceae bacterium | reverse complement strand
ATGATCGAGCGTGCATTGCGAGCGGCGGTTTCATTGGGAAACAAGAGGACCAAGGCAGCAAGGATGGCACAACTTTCGATCAACGAGATCACGACGTACCGCTGGTCCTTCGAAGAAGATGTGGCCGGCTACGCGGCCTCGGCGATACCCGCTATCGGTGTGTGGCGCCGCAAGCTGTCGGACTTTGGCGAGGAGAAGGGACTGGAGCTGCTGGCCGAAAGCGGGCTGCAAGTATCGCACGTACAGTGGGCCGGCGGTTTCACCGGCAGCGACGGACGCACCTACCGCGAAAGCGTTGACGACGGCTTGGAGGCCGTGCGGCTGGCGGCCGATTTGAAAGCCGGTTGTCTGGTAGTCTACAGCGGCGCACGGGCCGGACACACGTTCAATCACGCCCGGCGCCTTTTCCGCGACGCCCTGAAAGAGCTTTGTGCTCAGGGGCGCGACTTAGGGGTAACTCTGGCCATCGAACCCATGCACCCGGGCTGCGCCACGGAGTGGACCTTTCTTACGTCGCTCGACGATGTGTTGCAGTTGCTCGATGAGGTGGATCAGCCCAATTTGAGCATCGTGTTCGACACGTATCATCTTTGCCATGACGAGCAGGTGATCGAGCGCGTGCCCGAAATCGTATCGCGCATCGGGCTGGTGCAATTGGGCGATTGCAAATCTCCCCCCTGCAAAGAGCAGAACCGAAGCCTTTTGGGCGAAGGGCAGTTGCCCATCCAGCAGGCGTGCCGCGCACTGCTCGATGCCGGCTACGATGGCTACTTCGACGTCGAGCTGATCGGCGAAGAAATCGAGATGGCCGACTATCACGACGTCATCCGGCACTCGCGCGACGCCTTCCGGCGGCTCATTGCATGATCGGAGCCGTGGCAAGCGCCCGCCGGCAACGGCACGATGGCCATTGCCCCCGGCGGACCACAACCAGTAGCGTCGCCGGCCCAAAAAGGCGGCGACCATTGCCGCCAGACCGAAAGGCAACGAGTGCCGCCGGTCAGGGAAAGTCGGACCAGCGGCGTTCGACTACGGTGACGACGCCGCGGCGGTGGGCTCGGGAATGAGTTCGAGACACACGAGCCGATCGGCGCCGCGCACGTAGAGCAGCCCGTGAGATAGAATCGGCGCCGCCCACGCCGGGGGGCGCAGCAAACGGGCAGGAGGCACACCGGCCGGCTGCCGCGCGGGGTTGCCGCGGCGTCGGAGCACGAGGCGCGAAACGACGTCGAATTTTTCTGGGTTGACGCGTAGCAGCAGAAGTTCGCCGTACTCGGTCAAGCAAATAAAATGATCGTCGACGTATAGCAGCGAGCAACGGCCAAGATCGGGCTGGCTCCACATGATTTTGCCGGTCGCCAGCTCGATGCAACGCAGCTCGGCATTGGCCTCGTGGCGACCACTGGAACCGTAAAGGTAGCCTTTGTGGTGAATGGGCGTGTTCCAGTGGGTTTGCATCGCTTTATTCCGACCACGCCGGGCATCGGACCAAAGCACTTCGTACGCGCCGGGGCGCACGCGCAACAGGGCACTGCCTGGTCCGTAGGTTTCTGAAATGAATACCCGATCGCCGACGACGACCGGATTGCTGGCATTCACGCTTTCGAGAATGCGGGCACGCCATGGAAAATGAAAGTCGAGCGTTCCGCTGGCGGGTTCGAACCCGAGCAGGCCACCGCGGGCAAACACGAAGCACCAACGACGCCCATCAATGGTTGCCAACACGGGGCTCGAATAGCTGGCTAGTTCGTCGCCAAGACGATAGCGCACCTGGCCCGTGAATTTGTCGAAAGCCACCACACCGCTGCCGTTGCTGCGGACCTGACCAGAGTGAATGGCCGGCGATCCCGGCGGACTGCCGCCGATTTGCACGATCAAAAGATCGTTCTCGATAACCGGCGTGCTGCCGACGCCGAAGAAGTTTTGCACCACGCCGAACTCGGAGGCGGTGTCGGTGCTCCACAGCAGAGAGCCATCGGTGACGCGGTGGCAACGAAGCATGCCCTCGACGCCGAAAGTGTACACGCGGTCGCCGTCGATCACCGGCGCGCAGCGGGGACCACTATTGTAGCCGTAGTAGTCTTCGTAGTTGGTACGATAACCTTGCTTCCAAATCGGCTGGCCCGTTTCGCTATGAACACAGATCAACTCGGCCCGGTCGCCGCGCCGGTCGAACATGAAGAGTCGGCCGCGACTGATCGACGGCATGCCGTAACTGTTTTCCAAGGGCATCGTCCAGCGAATGGGAGGCCCCTGCTTGGGCCAACGGATGCCGCGTTCGGGCGACTTGCTGTTGTGGTTGGGGCCCAAGAAACCGGGCCAATCGATGCCTTGACGGCGCGTGCCGAGATCGGGCACCTCGACGGCCACATACGGCGCGTTGCCGGCCCGCCGCAGGAGAATATCGTCGTGCTCCGGCGTTTCGCCATCGTCGGCAGAATGTTGCGGGCGCTGGTTGCCATCAAGGCCATTGGAACTGGCCGACGAATCCGCCGACTGCAAGGCCTCGGCCGCCGGCGCCCCCTCCTCGGACGTGCAACCGATCGTGGCAAGCGACACGCAACCCCAACACACCAGCGCGGCGAAAAACAGCGGGCGAAACGCAGGCCCGCGGCGGCTCATTCGGAAAGTCATGGTAAGATGATCCGTTCCATCCAAAGCAACGTGTGTGGCGGCCATTGGTGTGCGTGAACCGGGGCGGCGACGCCGCTGTGAAACCTGAACGCCCCAACGTGCATCCGAGCGACGCGCATCGTGACCTGTTTTCCCGTACGTTATCGGACCTCAGGGACCGCTTCAACCAACGTGACCGCCAGACGGACCACGCGAACAAGCCGGCCACGCAAACAAACCAGCCGCACAAGCCGGTCGTTCACACGCGGCAGGCCCCGACTACGTAAGCCGAGCGGCTACACACGGGTCGGGCGTACAATCTGGT
>WGDQ01000804.1 GCA_015493185.1 Planctomycetaceae bacterium | reverse complement strand
CACCTGCTTTGCGGCACCTGCTGCACAAAACAACAGCGCAGGCAACCCTGCGAGGAAGAGAGAAGAAGTCGAGTCATCGTTGTTGGCAGTTTGATCTATCGCATCGCCTCGGCTGCCTGAGCCCACCAGGGGTGGCCCCGCGATGTCTGATAGCCGAAAGCAAAACAACCTTCTGGACCCACTGGTGGAACAAGGGGAGCGATAGTGACTCCACAAGAGGTATTGGCCCTGTGCCGTGAAAAAAATGTCAAAGCCATCGACCTGCGGTTCATGGACTTCCCCGGGCTTTGGCAGCACTTCACCATTCCGGTCAGCAAGCTCGACGAAAGCACCTTCGAAGACGGCATCGGCTTCGATGGCTCCAGCATCCGTGGTTGGCAGGCCATCAACGAAAGCGACATGCTCGTGGTGCCGCAGGCCGAGACGGCGGCCATCGACCCGTTTTGCGAGCTGCCCACGCTGATGATGATCTGCAACATCCAAGATCCCATCACGCGTGAAGACTACACCCGCGACCCCCGCAACATCGCGCGCAAGGCGGTCAACTATCTCAAGTCCACCGGCATTGCCGACACCTGCTACATCGGCCCCGAAGCCGAGTTCTTCATTTTCGACGATGTCCGCTTCGACCAGAACCCGCACGAGGGCTATTTCTTCGTCGACAGCATCGAGGGCGAGTGGAATCGGGGTCGCGAGGAAAACCCCAACCTCGGCTACAAGCTGCGTCACAAGGAAGGCTACTTCCCAGTGCCGCCGGCCGATCAAATGATGAACCTGCGCAACGAAATGATGCAGACGATGATCGACTGCGGCATCGACGTCGAAGCGCAGCACCACGAAGTGGCCACCGCTGGTCAGTCGGAAATCGACCTGCGTTTCAAAGACCTTGTGACCATGGCCGACCAACTGATGATGTACAAATACATCATCAAAAACGTGGCCCGCAAACACAACAAAACGGTCACCTTCATGCCCAAGCCGGTTTTCACCGACAACGGCTCCGGCATGCACACGCACATTTCCCTCTGGAACGGCGACTCGCCCCTGTTTGCCGGCGACGGCTATGCCGGGCTGAGCGATACGGCCAAATACGCCATCGGCGGGTTGCTGCGTCATGCCGCTTCGGTCCTGGCCTTCACCAACCCCACCACCAACAGCTACAAGCGGTTGGTGCCCGGCTACGAAGCCCCGGTGAACCTGGCCTACTCGCAGCGCAACCGCTCGGCGGCCGTACGCATTCCGATGTACAGCCCCAGCCCCAAGAGCAAACGGCTCGAGTTCCGCTGCCCCGACCCGAGCTGCAACCCCTATCTGGCCTTCTCGGCCATGCTCATGGCCGTGATCGACGGCATTCAGAACAAGCTCGATCCGGGCGATCCGCTCGACAAAGACATTTACGACCTGCCGCCCGAAGAGGCCGCCAAGGTGCCGCAAACACCCGGCTCGCTCGAGGGCGCGCTCGATGCCCTGGAAAAAGACCACGAGTTCCTGCTCGTCGGCGATGTCTTCACCCGCGACGTGGTCGATACCTGGATCAACTACAAGCGGGAAAACGAGGTCGACGCCATTCGTCTGCGTCCGCACCCCTATGAGTTCTGCCTTTACTACGACATCTAAAAAACCGTAACCACTCAGCCGGACGAAGCAGCAAAGAAGCTCTCGGCAGGCGGCCAGAGACACGCAGGCATCGGCTTGCCGTTTCGGCACGCTCGATGGTCGCGTGTGTTTCTCGGCTTGCCCGCCTTCGGCCCGAAGGAATCGACGAGAAGGACCGACAACTTCGGAAACTTCAGACGGCTGAACGGTTACCAACAACCGGCAGACCAGAAACTGCGGCCAGGCTGGCCGCTCCGGCACCGTGCTGCACCTCCGTTTAGGCAGTGCGGTCGATCGCCAGAGCGTCGGCACCGGCCCCTCAAAATCCCCAACCAGACCTCCAACCGGACCGGGAGCCCCACAAGGGGTTTTCGGTCCGGTTTTTTTTGTTTGACTTTGCGGCCAGAACCTACCTAATCTGAGGGATCTCAGATAGCTTGCTAGCACACCGGCACGCCCCAAGCTGAGCAACCTCGGGCCGCCTGAGCCAGCGATCTGCACCGCTCATCCGGTCTGCCATGCTCACTCGGCCCGCCCGCCGATGTCTCTTGGCCCCCCTTCCTGGCATGGGCCGCTACCAAGTATCCGCGTCAGGCACCGCGCCGACGCACCAACGTCGTTCCAGAAATCGACGCCGCCCGGCCGCCTTGGCACCAATGGCAAAAGGTCGTGCGGCTATCGCGAGACAGGGGCGCCGCGTTTCCCGCGTGCGGAAAACCGGCTTTTCACCGTTCGTTTTTTTTGGAGGTACTGCTAATGAACCCGATCTCGACCTCGACACGACACCTGCTGCGGGCGGGCGCCGCTGTCACCCTCTCGTCTCTGTTGTTGGTTGCGGTCACGTCCGCGCCTGCTACGGCCGTTCTTATCGACACGGTTGTGGTCGGCAACGCGGGCAACGCCGCCGACACCACCGGCTTCGGTGCCGTCGGCTACGACTACTTCATCGGTGCCAAGGAAGTCACCAACGCACAGTACGTTGAGTTTCTCAATGCCAAAGCGGCCGACGATCCGCTGGGGCTCTATAACCCGGCCATGGCCGGTCCGTTTGGCGGCATCACCCGCAGCGGCTCGCCCGGCAGTTTCACCTATTCGGTCATTGCCGGCCGCGGCGAGAAGCCCGTCAACTATGTCAACTGGTACGACGCCGTGCGCTTCACCAATTGGCTGCACAACGGCCAAGGCTCGGGCGATACCGAAACGGGCGCCTACACGTTGCTAGGCGGAACGGCCGTGCCGACCAACGGCCTTTCCGTCACGCGCAATCCCGACGCGCGCTGGTTCCTGCCCAGCGAAGACGAGTGGTACAAGGCCGCCTATCACAAAAACGACGGCGTCACCGGCAACTACTTCGACTATCCCACTTCGAGCGATACGGCGCCCACGGCCGAGCCTCCTCCGGGCGGCACCAACTCGGCCAACATCGCTTCCACGGTTGGCAACGTCACCGATGCGGGCGCCTACGTTTCTTCGACCAGCCCCTATGGCACATTCGACCAGGGCGGCAACGTGTGGGAGTGGAACGAAACGCTCATCGCCGGCATCACACGGGGTGCCCGCGGCGGATCGTTCCCGTTCGGCGCGAGCTTTCTGCTCTCCACAACCCGCTTCAACGACTTTCCCATAACCGAGAGCAACTCGCTCGGTTTCCGCGTGGCCGCTGCTATTCCAGAACCGAGCAGCATTCTGCTCACGATCATCGGCTTCGGGCTCTTCGCCCTGGTACGAAAGCGGTTCGAGTCGTAGCGCTCGGCAAAAAAATCGAACGATCGCGCATCGACTCATCCGCGCCTTCTCGTTTGCCACTGCCACCGCGTGGCTTTCTCTTCCCGGCGGCGCCGGTCCCTCGCACCAATCGGGGCTGGCGCCGCCGGCTTTGCGCCCCGGCACCATGCGACACCCCGGCACCATGTGACACCCCAGCACCATTTGGTGCCCCGCCCGACCATCTTGTTCGGCAACGGTTTGCCGATTCCCTTGCAAAGCGCCGAAAAACGCAAACCGAACCACCCCCACGCCGAAGAAGCCGCGCCACAGGCAGAATACCGCGTTTCGGCACAAATACCCGATTTTCGCTCAAGTGGCCTCGGCCCACAGCCGAATCTTTACCGACGTTGGCGGCCGGGTTTGCGGTCTGGGCAATTTCGCGCGTTTCCGATCGTGCCCCCACACCGCGCGGCGCGCCGGCCATCCGTGGAGCGCATGGTCATGGACTACCATCAGTTCAAAGCGGTATTGAACCGTTATTTCTCCCGTCACGTGGGCGGTTCTCGGCGGCCCGTCTTTTTCAATATCGAAGAGACCTATCCGGCGCTCAATCACGTCACGCGCCACTTCAGCGTCATCCGCGACGAATTCGAGCGGCTCATGCAGAGCAATGTTCGCGTGCCCCGCTATCACGAAGTCGACGCCGGCGAAAAGGCCATTTCGGCCACCACGGCCCACAACTGGAACGTCTTCATGCTCGAAATCCTCGGCCATCGCCCCGAGGTCAACCGCGTCCGCTGCCCCGAAACGTGCCGCGTGCTCGACAGCGTGCCCAACAAGTTGCAGGCCTTCTTCTCGATTCTCGACCCGGGCAAATCCATTCCCCTGCACGAAGGGCCGTATCTGGGCTATCTGCGATACCACCTGGCGCTGCGGGTGCCGCGTGACAATCCGCCCAAAATCGTCGTCAACGGGCAACCCTACACCTGGCGCGAAGGCGAGGCCGTCTTGTTCGACGATTCCTGGCCCCACGAGGTGATCAACCACAGCGCCAACGTGCGGGCCGTGCTGATTGTGGATGTGCTGCGGCCCATGCCCTGGCTTCCTTCGCTGGTCAATCGCCTGACGGCGCAGGTCATCGCCCGCCATACCTACGGCCGCAAAGTGGCTCGCAAGGCGATCGAGCTGGCCGATCAACCCACCGAACCCCTGCGACGCGCCGCCTGAAACCCACACTCGGGCTTCTGCCCGATGCCGCATCTCGGGCATCGGTCTGGCGCGCATCTTTGCGCGCGACTCCCCACACCGTTCGTTTGCTCGCCCACGCTATGTGCGGTGCTGCACATTGCGCTGAAGGCACCCTGAAGCAATCACCGCACGCGGGCAATCGGCCTGTCATTGCGCGTGTGCGGCGCATGGCATGACGCCAGCCCCCAACACTGCTGCTTATCGCTATCGCACTGCACCTAAGCCGTGCGAATCGCACGCCCCGCAGAAAAAAGGCTTCTTTTCCCCGCGGCTTGCACGCGAGCGACTGCAACGCAGTCTGTGTCGCAACGCGCCGACAACGGTCACGACGTGTTCCGATGCGTCGCGGCGCGCTGCGCCCCACCGCGCTGTCGCAGCCGGCCCGAAACGAAACAGTTTTGCAGCTTGCCGCCGATCCGCTATGCTTAGCGTGCCCCCGCTGCCGAGCGTGGGCCAAGTGTGCGCGGTCACCGTACCGCAGAGCCTTTGAAGCACATCGGCCTACAAACCTCGCAAGGCCGTCGATCTGTGTGCGGTGTTTGCCCGCGTTGCAACACTACGGGTTGTGCCGCGGCGCGAAGCGCTTGCTCAAGCGGCGCTTCCGCACGGTGCTCCGAAAAAAACATTCCACTTTCAACAAACACACCGGGAGTGCGAACGATGCTCCAATCGCTTCTGCCATTGGCCCAAGGAGGCGGCGGCTCGGTGTTGGCCGTTTTGCTGGCCGCGCTCATCATCGGCCTGCTCGTGGTCGTCATCGTCCTGATCGGCCTGTTTTACTTCCCCCTGTGGTTTCAGGCCTATATGTCCAATGCCAAGGTCAGCCTGCGCAGCCTGATCGGCATGAGCCTGCGGCAAGTGAACGCACGGGTGATCGTCACGGCCAAAATCATGGCCATTCAGGCCGGCATCGCCGACGACCCCGCCTCGCCGATCACCACGCGGCGGCTCGAAGCCCACTATCTGGCCGGCGGCAACGTGCTGCACGTTATCCGCTCGCTCATTGCCGCCCACCGGGCCGACATCGACCTCGACTTCGATCGCGCTGCGGCCATCGACCTGGCCGGTCGCGACGTGCTCGACGCCGTGCAAACCAGCGTTTATCCCAAAGTGATCGACTGCCCCGACCCCAACCGGTCGGGCAAGCCCACGCTCAGCGCCATCGCGAAAAACGGCGTCGAGCTGCGCATTCGCGCCCGAGTCACCGTGCGAACCAACATTTCGCAACTCATCGGCGGGGCCACTGAAGAAACGATCATCGCCCGCGTTGGCGAGGGTATCATCACCTCGATCGGTTCGGCCAGCAGCCACCTGGAAGTGATGGAAAACCCCGACATGATCTCCCGCGCCGTATTGGCCCGCGGGCTCGATTCGCAAACGGCCTTCGAAATCGTCTCAATCGACATCGCCGACATCGACGTGGGCGAAAACATCGGCGCCCGCCTTCAGGCCGATCAGGCCGAGGCCGACATGCGCGTGGCCCGAGCCAAGGCCGAAGAGCGGCGGGCCTTCGCCTTTGCCCGCGAGCAAGAAATGCGGGCCGAAGTGGCCGAAAAACGGGCCGACGTGCTCTTGGCCGAAGCCGAAGTGCCTCGCGCCATGGCCGAGGCATTCCGCGAAGGCCGCATCCACGTGGCCACCGCCTCTTAAATTCAATCCATCCGGCCCGCCGCGCACCGCGCTGCTCCACGGGTGCCATCTCGTGCGTGGCCCGGGGCCATCGTGCGCCCGCGGCCCCCGGGCGGCTTATGCGTCGCCAAACGGATCTTCGACCTCTGGCGTTTCGGCATCCGACTTCTTCGGCTCCGACGCGCCGCCCGAGCCCTTCGGCTTCTGCCCGGCCTTCGAAT
>WGDQ01000803.1 GCA_015493185.1 Planctomycetaceae bacterium | reverse complement strand
GACGCCGACGCGGCACGGCTTTGCATCGTAAGTTGCACGCGTTTTGCCGCCCAACGGACGTTTCGACTGCCGAGTGGCCGTCGAACCCGCCCTCCCGCCAACACGCTGAATCACGCCTTCCGCAAATCCGTACACCGGGCCGGCCGCAACCGCCGCATCCTTGGCAGATGGGTCGCGCGGCCACAGCCGTCGCACCAACGAAGAGGTTCTTGCCATGCTCACCATTCCAGGTCAGCGCGTTCGTTTTTGCGATGGAATCAGCCGCCGCAACTTTCTCAAAATCGGCGGTCTCGCCTTGGGCGGTCTGTCAATGACCGACATCCTGCGGGCCGAGGCCAAAGCCGGCGTGGGATCGTCGCACAAAGCGATCATCATGATCTTCCTGCCCGGCGGGCCGCCGCATCAGGATATGTACGACATCAAGGTCGACGCCCCCTCTGAAATCCGCGGCGAGTTTCGCCCCATCAAGACCAGCGTGCCGGGCATCGAAATCTGCGAGCACCTGCCGCGAATGGCCTCGATCATGCACAAGCTCGTGCCCATCCGCACCATCGTCGGTTCTGATGGCAGCCACTCGTCGTATATGTGCATGACCGGTCACAGTCCGCGCAGCCGCCCCATGCCGCAAGGTGGCTGGCCCAGCGTGGGGGCGGTGCTCTCCAAGCTCAAGGGGCCGGTCGACCGCTCTGTGCCGCCGTTTGTCGGTCTGGCACCCAAAATGGGCCACATGCCCTGGGCCGATCCTGGCAGCCCCGGCTTTCTCGGCAAGGCGCATGCCCCGTTTCAGCCCGACGGCCAAGGCATGGCCAACATGGTGCTCAACGGCATTACGGCCGATCGCCTGGCCGATCGCAAGGCCGTTCTACGCAGCCTCGACCGCCTGCGTCGCGACATCGACGCCAGTGGCATGATGGAAGCCGTCGACGCTTTCACGCAACGTGCCTTCGATGTGCTCACTTCCAGCAAATTGGTCGACGCCCTGGACGTCGAACGCGAAGACCCTCGCATCCGCGAGCGCTATGGCAAGGGCAACCCCAAAAACGTGGCCGACGGCGGCCCCCGCAACCTGGAACACTTTCTCATGGCCCGGCGCCTTGTCGAGGCTGGCGTGCGCTGCGTGACGCTGGCCTTCAGCCGTTGGGACTGGCACGGCGGCAACTTCCGCCGCGGCAAGGAAGACATGCCCATGCTCGATCAGGGCGTTACCGCGCTGGTCGAAGACCTGGACAGCCGTGGCATGCTCGATGATGTGTCGATCGTCGTCTGGGGCGAGTTCGGCCGCACGCCGCGCATCAACAAAAACGCCGGTCGCGACCATTGGCCGCGCGTCTCGTGTGCCTTGCTCGCCGGTGGCGGCATTCGCGCCGGTCAGGTCATTGGCGAAACCAATCGCCTGGGCGAGGTGCCGAAAAACCGCCCCGTTCACTTCGAAGAGGTGTTCGCCACGCTCTATCACAACCTGGGCATCGACCCCGAAACCACGGCCATTCCCGATCACGCCGGTCGGCCCACCTTCTTGCTCAACATGCGCAAACCCATGCCCGAGCTCGTCTGACTGCCCCTCTGTCTCCACGACAGCGCAGCGGCTCAGCCCACGCGTCGGCCGCCCTCGCCTCCCAATGACGCACCAAGAGCGTATCGTTTTCGAAACCCAGGGGCATCGCCACATGCGCGATCTCACGCCCCAGGTGCAGGCCATCGTCCAGCGGTCGGGCATCCGCACCGGCATCGCCCAGCTCAACAACATCGGCAGCACGGCCGCGTTGGGCACCATCGAATTCGAACCCGGCCTCGAAGAAGACCTGCCCACTCTGCTCGACCGCCTCATTCCGCCCAGCCGCCACTACGGCCACGAACGGGCCTGGCACGATGGCAACGGTCACTCGCACCTGCAAGCCACGTTGCTGGGGCCCTCGCTCACCATCAGCATTGCCGACGGTCAACTCGCGCTGGGCACGTGGCAACAAATCTTCCATCTCGAATGCGACATTCGACCCCGCAATCGCACCGTCATCGTCACCATCCTTGGCGACCGGTAGCGATCTCTCCCCATGCTCCTTTTCTCTCCTGCGCCCATCGCCGACAAGGCCGCCTCCGAATCGTCCGAATCTTCCGAGCCGTCGGCTCAAGCACCCCAAGAGGATGAGCAACGCCTTGGCGTGCGCAATAGTAATCACGCCCCCGACTTCGGCGTGCCCCGGTAATACACGAGCTTCCAACCCACGCCACCGCCACACGCGCAACTTCCCCCGTCCCCGCTGACCAGACCATTCAGCTCACGCGCGGTCTGCCCGTGTCCAGACGGCCGGACCATTCGCCCAAGGGTGGCTTGCTGGCTTTGCCGGCTCTTGCCGAGGTTGCTGCCCGGGCCACTCCAAGCCGTTTGTGTACCACTTCGGGGTGTGATG
>WGDQ01000802.1 GCA_015493185.1 Planctomycetaceae bacterium | reverse complement strand
GGACCATTTCTGCGTACAGGCGATCTGGGCTTCTTTCGCAACGGCGAGTTCGTGTTCTTCGAAAACGGCCTCGCGAACCTGATGGACGATCGCTTCCAGATCCCATTTGTGCGGACGGAGTACCTCTTGAACAATCACTACCCGCTCGCCGCCATCCTGTTCAACCGAAAAGACGGCGCCGCCGTCGCGCTTCAACGCGGTATGGCAACGTTGCACGGTGCATTCGATGTCTTGCGGATAGTGGTTGCGTCCGCCGACGATTATCAGGTCTTTCAGCCGGCCGGTTACGAACAACTCGCCGTTGCGAAAGAAGCCCAGATCGCCTGTACGCAGAAATGGTCCTTCGTCTTGCGAGGGTAAATACGCCTGAAACGTCTGCCGCGTTTCGTCGGGGCGATTCCAATAGCCGCGGGCCACGCTGGGGCCATGGACCCAGATTTCGCCGATATGGCCTTCGGCGCATGGTTTCAGGCTTTCGGGATCGACGATGCGGACGGTCTGTTCGCCGGACACGCGGCCGCTGCCAATCAACGTGCGCGTGCGGCCGTGCTTCGCTGCCACTTGCTTTGCCAAGCCATTCTCCAAGGCGTTGGCATCGAAGTTTGCGACAACCGGCTCCGAGTCCGGATCGCTACCGCTGACGTACAACGTCGCTTCGGCCAATCCGTAGCATGGGAAGGGCGCCTCGGCGCGGAAGCCGAAGCGGGCGAACTTTTTGCGAAACGCTTCCAGTGTCTCGTGGCGGATCGGCTCGGCGCCGTTGAACGCCATGGTCCAACAGCTTAGATCAAGCCCCTCGCACTGCGCTTCGTCGATTTTCTGGACACACAGCTCATAACCGAAGTTGGGGCCACCGGTCGAGCTTGCCCGGTAGCGCGATATCGCCTCGAGCCAACGGATGGGCCGTTGCACAAAAGCCAGCGGCGACATCAGCACGGCATCTTTGCCCCGATAAACCGGCAGCAAGATGCCGCCGATCAGCCCCATATCGTGATATGGTGGTAGCCAGATCACGCCCCGCGTGCCATTGGAATCGGCGGCGTCGAGCAGGCCCAGATTGTGCAGCAGATTCCCGTGCGTGAGCATTACCCCCTTGGGCGAGCCCGTCGAGCCCGACGTGTATTGCAAGAACGCCAGCGCGTCGCCGTCGAGTTGCGGTGCTTGCCACGACCGATGCACCGATTCGTCGATGCTATCTGTCGCAATCACGGCCCGGATTTGACCGTTCTGCCGTAGAAGGTGTTCGGCCCAGCCGAGAATCGACCCAGTGGTGAGAGCGAAATGGGCCTGGGCATCTGCCACAATCGCTTGCAATCGGGGCAACGTGCGTCGCACGCGCAGCGGATCGAGCGGATAGGCCGGTACGGCCACCACGCCGGCATACAGGCAGCCGAAAAAAGCCGCCACGTACTCCAGTCCCGGCTCATAAACCAACAAGGCCCGCTCTCCGGTGGCACCAGCCTGAGTGAGCGCCACAGCGATGGCCCGCGCCCACCGGTCGAGCTCGGCGTAGGTCATCACCTGTTCGTCTTGCTCGCCGTCGCGCAAAAAGATGAAGGCTGAGTTATCCGGCTGCTGATCGGCATGCCAGCGAAGAATCTCGACCAGTGTCGTAAATTTGTGCGAATGGTCACACAAGTCGCCGGTAGAAACACAGATTCCCATGGTCTGCTGGTCTCTGTTCTGATGGGAAACACCGACGACGAAGGCGAGAAGGGCAGAATCAATAACGCTCGCATGATCGGTCGGTCGCCAGGGCAGCCGTTTTCACGCACCGGTCCCGTTCTCATTGCGACGACTGCCATCGTCCGGGAACCCGCGTGCCGAGTTTGTTTTACCGCCTGCATAAAATAGGAAAGCGACGGCAAATAGAGAGTTTATCCGTCCGGTTTCCCTTGTGTCTAGGTCGCGTGAAAAAACAGCGCTCTCGTTTTCGATCGCCCGTTTCTAGAAACGGAAAGACTGTCAAAGTGTTACGCGATCGCAGGTGGTGGCATTTCCTCTGCGGCTGGGCGCGCGGGTTCGTACTGCCCGAGCGGTCTGCACATCGCACCTTCTCGGGGGAAGCGAGCCCGGGATTAGAAAGAGGCAACCGCTGAGAGCTGT
>WGDQ01000801.1 GCA_015493185.1 Planctomycetaceae bacterium | reverse complement strand
TGGCACACTCGTGGGGCGCGCGCTGGCAGACACCGACATTTTCGATCTCGTACTGCGGCAGTACGGTATCTGAGAAGGCACCTTCCGAAGGGTGAGAAGCCACGTTGGTAGACGTGGCGCAAACGTGAGCCGGGGCGGACTGGTGGCTTGCGATGGGGGCTCGCCCGGGTTGCGGCCGGCTTGTTCGTTGTTTGTTTCTTTCGGAAGCGGCTTCAGCCCTCGTTTTTCTTGTTTCTTGGGCCTGTGCGCGAGGTTGCCCAAGCGGGGGCTTCGTGTGTTGCGGGGCCGCGTGGGTGATTTGGGGCCGCGAGCGGTGTTGCTCTTCGAGGCTTTGTGTGGTCGGTCTGCGTGCTGCGTCGCTCTTCGAGGTTCGGGGTATGCGGTCCGGGCCGCGTTTATTGGATCGCCCGTGTTGCGTGGTTGAAGCTGTGTTTAGCCGTCGGCCGATTGTTGGCCGTCGCGCGGGATGAAGTTGAACCGCTTGCTCTGAGCGAAGAAGTGCAAGGGGTTTTCGTACACCACGCGACGAATCAGCGAATCGGGATGACCGCGGCGTCGCATTTCGAAAATGAAGTCGGGCACGGCCGTTGGTTTCGAGGGGCCCCAATCGCCGGCTGAATTGACGAGCAGGCGTTCGGCGCCGTAGATCTCGACCATGTTCGCGGCCCGCTCGGGCGTGCATTTGCTGGTGGGATAGAGGGTCATGCCGGCCCAAAATCCGCGGTCGAGCACGTCGGCCACGGTGTGTTCTTCTACGTGGTCGACAAGCACGCGATCGCGATCCAGACGCGAGTCGTCGCACAGCATGTCGAGAATCATCCGCGTGCCGGCGTATTTGTCTTCCAAGTGCGGTGTGTGGATGAGGATCAATTCGTTGGTTTTCGCGGCCAGATCGAGGTGTTCGAGGAAGACGATGGCCTCGTTCTTGGTGTTTTTGTTCAGGCCGATCTCGCCGATTCCCAGCACGCCGGGCCGATCGAGAAATTCGGGAATCATGGCGATTACTTCCCGGGCGAGCGAGACGTTTTCGGCCTCTTTGGCGTTGATGCAAAGCCAGGTGTAGTGCTGAATGCCGTAGGCGGCGGCCCGCTTCGGTTCGAAATCGGTGAGCTGCCGAAAATAGTCGCGAAAACCGTCGACGCTGCTGCGATCGAAGCCGGCCCAAAAAGCCGGCTCGCTAACGGCGACGCAACCCATTTGCGAGAGGGTGAGATAGTCGTCGGTGACTCGGGAGACCATATGGATATGCGGGTCGATGTAGTCCATCGGAAACCTCGGTGTGGCATGCGGCCGCGGAAAAACCGGCCGTGAACAAAAATTGATTTTCAAAAAAAGCGGGCCACGACAAACACGGCCGTCGCAAAAACGGGGGAACGCGGAAGAATACGGAAAACGACAGAAAACCAACGCTGCCCTCGGACCGCCGTGCCGCGGAGCGATCGTCCGGCAGGCTCGCAGGCGATTGCGGCGACCACGCGTGGGATGGTTTCTGCGGAAGTCGAAGGTTTCCTGAAGATTCTTGGGAGCGTTTTCCCCGCCCTGTGGACTGCCGTATGGATTGTTGTGCGCCACGGCGCGCGGTCAGATGCCGAACTTCTTCCGCCACGCCTGATCGTAGGGAAGCGAGAAGATCATTTGAACGCGTCGCGCGCGATCGACCGAACCCTCGGCATCGAGCACGCGGATTGCCTCGTGAATTTGGCGCAAGCGGGCGTCGTCGCCGGCCAGACCGCCGGCGGCGCGGCCGAGCCGGTCGAGTCGGCCGGCCAGATCGAGCAGTTTGGCCCGAACTTGCAGGAACTCGTCGTCGAGGATTTTGCTCGCATCACTACGACCTGACATCGTTTTATCTCTTATGCTTGGGCAAGACGACCATTTGGTGAGGGCCGATACGGAGGCCCTTGCGACGTGGTGCATGGGGCGACCGTAAGGCGGCAAAGTTCGGATTATATCAAGAATAGCGAGCACGACGGCTCGAATCGAGTGTAGCTAGCGAACGTAGTCAAAAGATACCGGTCCGGTTGAAGTTAAGAGGGTACAAGGACGATGGGAGATCAATGCCGGGATCTTTTATCGATGGAGCCCTCCCGACGGTGAGCGAAGCCCTACAGACCACACTTGATTTGCTGGCGAGCACGAAAAACGAGGCTGCCGTGCCCGTGCTTGTGCCGGCGTTGGACAGCCCGATCGAGGCGATCCGGGTTGGTGCGCTTCGCGCGCTGCTCGACCGGCGAAGTCATATCGGCCAGCGTGAGGTGTTGGCGCGTTTGCACCGGTTTGGCCGCAAAGAGCGCAACATCATCAGCGAGAAGCAGGGGCGACTTTCGCACGCGCTGCGAATGGCCGTGCTGGCGACCGACGCGCAGATGATGACCAATGGCTTTCAGGCCACGCTCTGGCTGCGCGAATATGAGCTGGTGCCAGCGCTGGTGAACGCGCTGGAAGATCGCAGCAACCCGCACCGCGACGAGGCCGCTCGCACTTTGCTCGAGCTGAGCAAGCTGCTCTACACGGAGCTGGCGGGGCAGCGCGATCCGCGGTCGCGGCGCGATCCGCAAATGGTGCGTCGCTTCGTGGTGAACAGCTTGGAGCGAAGCGTCGGGAAGTACAACCAGCACGAAAACCGGGCGGTGGTCGAGGCGTTTCTGATTCTGGCC
>WGDQ01000800.1 GCA_015493185.1 Planctomycetaceae bacterium | reverse complement strand
CTTCTATCGAGGGCCACTGGATCCACATGCCAGGTGGCCGTCACTCGTGCATCACCATTCACCAGTATTCACCACCATTGGCCAGCTTCGCCCGACAACTCGCCGACCGCGCTGGACAAACTGTTGATATGCCTCGGTCGATGCGTCTCCGTCGAACTATCGACCGTGCGCGACAACATGATCGATGATGCACGACAGCTTACCAATTGCCGGTCGTGCACGGCACGCCGTCGGTCAGGTGTGACGAGGAGCTGTTTGTTCGATCGCGCGGCACCGTCGCCGGTCCGCAAAAGGCCGTGCGTCATCCAACGAGCGTGGCGCAGCATGAAGTCGGTTGGCAGCCGTGTATCGCGCATGTTTGTGCTTATTCATCCTTGCCGATCAAGACGATCGCCCACAAGACGAAACTCGGGAGCACCGGCGTTGAAGTTGCGCAACAGCGGCACAAGCTGCTGGGGCCTTTGGCCGGCGGCAACCAGGTACGAGGCCAATCCGTCTACGTTGGCCTGCACGGCCGGGCCGAAACACCCATAGCAGCCGCGATCGAAGCTGGGGCAAATGGCCCCACAACCCGCCTGCGTAATCGGCCCCAAACAGGGTTGGCCGTGGGCCACAACCACGCAAACGGTTCCCTGCCGTTTGCAGTCGAGACAAACACTATGCGATGGCGTCCGCGGTCGACGTCCCGCCAGCAGGGCGCCAATCACCTCGAGCAGTTGGTGTCTGTCGATCGGGCAGCCTCGCAGTTCGAAATCGACCGACACATGCTCGGCGATCGGCGTCGAGTGGGCCAACGTTTTCAGCATCTCGGGCGAAGGATACACGGCCCGCAGAAATGCCTCGTGATCGCCCCAGTTGCGCAATGCCTGAATGCCGCCCGCCGTTGCGCAGGCACCGAGCGTTACCAGGAAACGGCTCTCGCGGCGCACGCGGCAAATGCGATCGGCGTCGTCGGGCGTGGTGATCGAACCCTCGACCAGCGCAATGTCGTAGGGGCCTGGCTCGATGTGGCTGCTGGCTTCCAGGAAATACGCGATCTCGACCTGATCAGCGACGGCAAGCAACTCATCTTCGCAGTCCAACAGCGAAAGTTGGCAACCATCGCACGAGGCGAATTTGAACACGGCCAGCCGGGGTTTTCGTGCCACGTGCTTGCACCTCATCCAATCGGTTCGTGTTTTTCCCTACGCTACACGGCTGAAACGCTTCCCTGCACGCCTACAACGCTTCGATACCCAGCCAGCGGGCAACCCGATCGTAGCGAAACACAGGCCCATCTTTACAAACAAACTCAGGACCAAGCTGACAGTGGCCGCACAACCCCACGGCACACTGCATGTTGCGCTCGAGAGAAACCCAGATTCGCGAAATCGGAATGCCCCGCCCCAGCGCGGCTTTGATCGTGTAGCGCATCATGACCTCGGGGCCGCAGCAGAAAACAACCGTGTTGTCAGGAGCGAACCCCCGCAATCGTTCCAACAAAAGCGGCACCACGCCCACGTGACCCCGCCAGCCCGGCCGCGAACGATCAACCGTCACGTGCACGGCCATGCCACGCTCCTCCCATTGTTCGAACTGCGACGCATAGAGCAGCGAATCAGGACTCCGTGCTCCGTAGAGCAAATGCATGGCACCAAACCGCTGGCGCTCGTGCAACAGCAACGAAATGGCCGGACGCAACGGGGCCAAACCGATGCCACCGGCCACAATCAGCACGTCGCGCTGCCGGCAGGCATGCAAAGGCCAGCTCGATCCAAACGGGCCGCGCACTCCCAACGTATCACCGACGCGCAACCCCGCAATGCCGCGGGTCACATTGCCGGCCGCACGAATCGTGTGCCACAAAAAGCCATCGCCCAACTGCGGCAACTCGCTCAGCGAAATGGCCGCTTCGCCCGCCCCGGGCAGGTGCAACATGTTGAACTGTCCCGCTTCCGCCCGATAGTCCGCCCAGTCGTCGGCATCGAGCGGCTGCATGGCGTAGGTTGTCACACCCGGAAAATCGTGATGCACCCGGCGAATGACAACCGTTCGCGGCAACCACCAACGGCGCGCCGCACCTCGGGCAGCATCGGCGCCTTGCTCCGAAGCCACGGCCGGATCGTGGGATGGGTCGGTCATCGTAAGTGCCGCCTGCCGTTTCTCAACACGCGATCAAATCAAAAAAATGCGCCCTGCCTGCCAGCAGTCAAAAAAACGAACCAGTTCTCCCGTCGCCCAAAGTCTCAATATGGCATCCGGGGGTATCGACGTATGGACGGGATAGAAACTGGATATGCGACTGTCCGACATTCTCGGCAGCGGTGCGACAGCCGGGGCCTTAATCGCCCAAGGGTTGCGTGTCCTTGCTTGCCGGCTGATGTCCGATGGCCGCGGCAGCCT
>WGDQ01000799.1 GCA_015493185.1 Planctomycetaceae bacterium | reverse complement strand
CGTTTCGGCCTATCAATCGGTGTGGCGACTTTTCAACTTGGGAAATGCGGACGCGCGACGATGGTTGACCGACCGCATCGACGATCTCATCCGAAGCGAGGGCATCGACCTGTATCGTCAGGATTTCAACGTTCGGCCGCTGTACTTCTGGAACGCAGCCGACGAAGCAGATCGCCAGGGAATCACCGAGAACCACTACGTCTCTGGCTACCTGGCTTTTTGGGACGAGCTGCTGCGGCGTCACCCGGGCATGCTGATCGATTCGTGCGCCAGCGGCGGCCGGCGAAATGATTTGGAAACCATGCGTCGAAGCGTTCCGCTGCTGCGCAGCGATTATCTATTCGACCCTTTGGGGCAGCAGTGCCACACCTACGGCATGGCGTTTTGGTATCCCTTTTTCGGAACCGCCGCCGATCGGCCCGACAAAGTAGATGCCTACGTTTACCGCAGCAACTTGTGCCCACACAATACGGCCTGCTACGACGTGCGAGATCGCTCGCTGGACTATGATCTGTTGCGAAGGCTGCATAAGCAGTGGCGGCAAATCGCACCGTATTTTCTGCACGACTATTATCCGCTAACACCATATAGCCTGAGCTCGCGCGTTTGGATGGCCTGGCAGTTCCACGACTGCGACCGTCAGGCGGGCATGGTTCAGGCCTTCCGGCGACGAGACTGCGAAGAGCAGGCCATCGTGCTCAAGCTGCACGGCTTGTCGGCCGACGCCCGGTATCGCATGATCGATCTTGACACTTCGAACAGCTATGAAGCGACCGGAAACCAATTGATGGCCGTGGGCGTGCGTGTTCAAGCAACGACGGCTCCGGGCGCGATCGTGATGCGATACGAGAAACAACCGTGACCGTCACTCCACGGCATCGAATCGCTTGTGCTCATCTTGCAGAAAATTGGTGGGGCAGCGTTGGCAATTTTTGCCGGCGACCGGTGCGAGGGTGCGCGGGAACCAGTTGCTTTTTTCTTTCAGATGTGCAGCTTGCCGCATGATGGACTGCAAACAAGCTGATAGGGCCGACGACCACGCGGAGCATCGGGCGTGGCGTGCCAGAGCGATGCCGTGGGCTGAAGTGGCGAGATGGCTCGTGGCCCTTTGCGGCCTGTTTTCGCCATCGGTCATACTGGCCGGGCAGCCGGGTGCGCGGATCGCTTTTGTCGGCATTTGGGAACGTGCAATGCCGCTGGTGGAGCGTGCGGCTAGAGAAACGGGCATTCGCGCTGACATTTTGCGCGAGCAGCAACTGCTCGAGATGTCGGACGATGCCGATGCGCCGACTTATGAAGTCATCTACGTGTTGAACCTGCACGCCGAACATCTTTCGGCGTTGGTAAAGAAACTCAAGGCCCAACAGCAGGCGAACCCGAACTTGAAAATCGTTGCGCTGGACCAGCGCGACAGCCACGGCGAACTGAAACGGGCCAAGCTCCTGCGAGAAGACCCGACCGTGCCGCTCTATTGGCGTGCCAACGGTTTGGTAAACATGCGCCGCCTGTTGCAATACACGGCCGTGAAATATCTGGGAGCGGAAGGCGAGATCGAACCTCCGGTAGCCATTCCAGACTATGGCTACTACCACCCGGGACAGGATGAGATTTTTTCGAATTTCGACGAACTGAAGAAACGGGTGGGGTGGAAAGACGATTTGCCCGTGGCAGCGTTGCTGATCCAGCAGAGTTTTTGGATTACGGAAGACACCAAGGTGATCGACGCCCAGATACGTGCCTTGGAGCAGGCTGGTTTCCAAGTGGCAACGCTGTTCTCGCACCGTGGCGAGCAGATCCGAAAAATGCTGTTGGACGTCGACCCCGACATTGTGGTCGAAGACCGCCACGGTTCGATCTGGGAAGGTGAGGGCTCCAGAACACTGCTGGAAGAGCTCGACGTGCCGTACCTGCGCCCTATTTCCATGCTTCGATACACAGTGGAGCAGTGGCGCGAAGATCCTCGCGGGCTGGCTTTCGGCGACGTGAGCCTTTTCATGACAATCCAGGAACCCAAGGGCACGATCGAACCGATCGTGGTGGGCGGTCTGAAGCAGAGCATTCGCGGATTTCGACTTCACGTGCCGATCGACGAACGAGTGAAGCGGTTTGCCACGCGAGCCGCTCGCTGGTTGGCGCTTCGGCAAAAAACCAACCGACAGAAACGCGTGGCGATTGTTTATTACAACCGCGGGGCCGGGAAAGACGACCTGATGCGGGGCAGCCCGACGGGCGCTTTTCTCGACGCGCCACGCAGCCTGGTACGTTTTCTGCCGCGACTGAAGGAACGTGGCTACGAAGTGCACCCATTGCCACGGGATGAGGCCGAATTGCTCGATTGGGTGCGGCAGCGGGGACGCAACATTGGTCCTTGGGCGCAGGGCGAATTGGAACAGTTGGCCGACCAGCCCGATGCCATTCTGGTGCCGATGGCCCAGTTCGAAAAATGGATGGCCAGCCGGCTCAGCGACGCGCATCGCGAGGCACTGCAAAAACACTTCGGGCCGCCGCCAGGTCGATTGATGGTGGTCACGCGCAACGGGCAAAAGCATTTCGTGCTGCCCGGCATTCGGTTGGGCAACGTGCTGTTGGCCTGCCTGCCGCTACGGGGCGAGAAGCAGGACGAAAAACTGCTGCATTCGCGCGACGTGCCGCCACCGTACAACTATCTGGCTTTTTATTGGTGGCTCGAAGAGCAGTTCAAGGCCGACGCGGTCGTTCATTGGGGCACGCATGGCACTGTGGAGCTTCTGCCGGGCAAAGAGGCCGGCATGAGCAAAGACGATTGGAGCGATCTGTGCGTGGGCAGCATGCCGGTTATCAACCCTTGGATCATGGACAATCTTGGCGAGGCGACCCTTTCGCGACGACGCTCGTACGCGCTGTTGGTCGACCACATGGTGCCGCCCGCCACGCATGCCGGCCTTACCGATGAGCTGCGACGGGTGCACGACGACATCGATAAATTCGCCACTCTGGAGCCGGGGTTGTTGCGAGAAGAATTCCGCAAGCGAATTACCCAAGGCGTGCGGGAGACGCGGATCGATGAAACTTTGAAGATCGAGAGCCTGGCCAATCGCAGCTTGACGGACAGCGAAATCGACCAGGTGGCGATTTATCTGCACGAGGTGTACAACTCGACCACCCCCGCCACGCTGCACGTGTTGGGGCTTCCGCCGGAAGACGAGCGGCTGGCATCGTATCTGGTTTCGATTCTGCGCAAGCCGTTTCTCGATCGCCTGGAACAGGTACGCCCTGTGCCCGAGGAAGAAGATCGCTTCGAGGGCGATAAATACAAATGGCTGCGCAAGCAAGCCGAATCGCTGATTCGAGAAACCGTATTGGGCCATGCCGAACCGCCGGCACCTTTGCGCGACGATGTGGCATTTGCGCGGGAAATGCTCGATCGGTTGAACCATGCCGACGACGAAATCGTGAACCTGCTGCGCGCCTTGGAAGGGCACTACGTGCGCCCTGGCCCGGGGCCCGACCCGATCCGCAACCCGGCCAGTATCCCATCTGGCAGAAACCTGTACGCGCTGAATCCCGAAGAAATACCGACGCACGCTTCCTGGCAGGTGGCGGTTCAACTGGTTGACGAGCTGCTCCGCACGCGACACCCGCGCAAAGTGGGCATCGACCTGAACGGCATGAACACGATGCGCGACTTCGGCGTGATGGAGGCGCAAATTCTTTATCTGATGGGCGTGCGCCCCGTGTGGGATACCAACAATCTGGTGATCGATGTCGAGATCATCCCGCAACAGGAATTGCAGCGGCCGCGGGTCGATGTCTTCATTGCGATGGGGGGAATGTACAAAGAGAATTTTCCCACACGGGTTGTTCTGCTAGACAAGGCCGTACGTCTGGTTTCCCAGTTGCGAGAAAAGGAAAACTTTGTGCGCCAAGGCACCGAACAACTGGAACAGCGGCTTCTGGCGCGCGGGTTTTCTGAGCAGCAAGCCCGCACATTGGCCATGGCTCGCATCTTTGGCACCAAGCCGGGCAACACGAGCGGAACGAATATTTTGCACCTGGTGCCCCGCAGCGGCGTCTGGAAAACCGACGACGATATCGCCGCGGTGTACATCGACAACATGAGCTACGTTTACACCGGCGACATTTGGGGCGAGAAAACCGAAGGACTTTACGAAGAAGCCATTCAAGGTACCGACACGTTGTTGCGCGTTTGGGCCTCGAACATGACAAGCCAGCTTTCAAACCATCATGCGTATGAGTATCTGGGCGGCTTGAGCATGGCCGTTAAAAAGCTCACTGGTCGCGAGCCCGAGGCGTTCATTGCCGATGTTCGCGATGCCGACGGCGCGCGGCTGCGCGCATTCGAAGAGGTGCTGGCCACAAACCTGCGCACCGAACTGCTGAACCGCAAATGGATCGAGGGAATGCAGCAGCACGACTACGCCGGGGCAGGCATGATGGCCGAACTGGTGAAGAACACATTTGGCTGGGATGTGACACGATCGGGCAGTGTTTCGGATGGCGTGTGGGATGATATTTTCGCCACGTACATACGTGATCGGTATCAGCTCGACATGCGTCAGTGGTTCGATCGCGTCAATCCGCATGCATTGCAGGAAATCGCTGCCACCATGCTGGAAGCGGTTCGCAAGGGATATTGGCGGGCCGAGGCCGACATGGTTCGCGAGCTGAGCCGGCTTTACGCAGAATCGGTGGTCGAACACGGCCCATCGGCCGGGCTGGTTTCGGGGGGCAACCACGACTTGCAAAGCTTCGTCGAGCAGCATCTCAACGCGCCGGGCGATCGCGAGCTTGCCAAACGGTTCGCCCGGGCCGAAGCGCGTGCGTCCGGCGCGCCCGCTAGTCAGCGCGTGTATGGCCCCAAGCTGGATCGCACGGTTCAAGAAGAAGCGACGGCGGGGGCTCCGAAATCAAACCGCGTGTGGCAGCTCGGAATGGTGTTGTTGATCGTGGTCGTGTTCCTCGTGGGCGCGTGGAGACGAACGGGGGCACCTGACTGATGGACGTGTTGACACAACTGCTCTATACGATTTCCAACGCATTGCTGGTGCCGGTGATTTCGCTGTTGCTGGCCTTTTTAATGGCAACATTTCTCTACGCGGGCGGGTTGGCGTGCGAAGCCTTTCATCGCCGACGCAGCGCAGCCACGTTTCGGCGGTTTGTGGGTGAGTTGAAGTCGACTCCCCGACGCCGAGTTCGTGCTGAGCAGGTACCGGCCACCTATGGTCTGCCGCGCAAGGCATTTCGCAATGCCGCCGGCGATCGCGAAAAAACGCTCGACGATATCGAGTTGGAATCAGAACGCTTGCTCGGACGCCTCGGGCTGGGAATCCGGCTCGGACCGGTGCTGGGCCTGGCCGGAACGTTGATTCCTTTGGGGCCCGCATTGGTGGCCCTTTCGGGTGGCGATATCGCCACGCTCTCGTCGAAGCTGGTGGTGGCCTTCACGACGACGGTGCTCGGTCTTTTGGTTGGCGGCGCGTCGTTCGCCATGCACTCGATTCGGCGGCAGTGGTACATGCAAGATCTGAACGATATTCAATTTGTTTTCAGCAGGCTCGAGGAACACGATGTCACGAATTCGCCGCTTGGGTGACGAGGACCACGATCCCTTGCAGGGAGTGGCCAATTTTTTTGATCTGGGAATCGTCTTCGCATTGGCGTTCATCGTGGCGCTGATCGCTTATTTGGGATTGCCTGAGTTGCTTGAGCGCAAGGATGTCACGCTCATCAAGAACCCCGGCACGGCCGAAATGGAGATCATTCGCAAAAAGGGGGTAAAAATCGAACGTTACCGCATCAGTCGTCAGCAATTGGGAGGCGAGGGCGAAAAGCTGGGTACTGCCTATCGGTTGAAATCAGGCGAAGTCGTTTACGTGCCGGAAGACGACGAGCCATGACCACAGCACAAATGATCTGACTGTCCAGGCGTCGTCCATGTAGGGAGCCGCGTTCCTGTCGAAAGACCGCCCCGATCGTGTTGCCAGAACTCCCGTCAGGCGATGACGGCAACCGGCGACGTCGATCGCACGCTTGCAGGGGGGTGGTTGCCGCCGTTGCGCGTTGGGCACTGGTCACGAACGAGCCACGCGTTGGGCGAATCGCTCAACGGTGAATCCGGCAGTTATTCGCACGCCGTGCATGCGCCGTGCGCGATGAGGAAGAAAGTCGGGCACTGCGGCGCGGCACAGTGCCCGACTCATGGACATTCTCAGCCAACGTGTGTCGCCCGGGCGTCGCGCGGTGTCGACGCCGCGTGGATCGATTGCCCGGCGAAACACGGTTTGGCTCAATAGGTAAGGTTCAAACCTGTAAGGAAATTGATGCCAGGCGCGTCGATGCGAGAGTCTTTCACGCGGTAGGCCAAATTGCCCACGTTTTCCAGGGCCAGCGTCCAAACGGCGTTCTCGCTCACATACACGCCGCCTCGCAGATTGAACACGGTGAAACCCGGAAGCGAGCCGTCGCCGCCGATCAGTGGCGAAGTGCGGTCTTGGGGGTCGATCTTGAACGCCGGATCGAGCGCGCGGCGCGACGATGGGATGCGATCGAAGTGCCGCACCATCCAGGCCTCTGCGGCAAACCACCACCACCGCAGTTCCGGGTCGCGATCGCTTTCCAGGCGCAACCCGAACAGGCCATTGGCGGGAAAAGCCCGGCTCAGCGGTTCGTTATCGCCCGTATCCCGGCCAATGATCCACGTGAAGTTGCCATATACCGACAGGGGATGATCGCCGAAGAGCCAACGTGTGTGCGTTTGCGGCAGGTAGTAGACCGACTCGTACTCGATTCCCGAGGCGATCAGAAAGCCGGTCGAGTTCGATTTGACGAACACGCCTTCGTCGGGGTCTTGGACCATGTTGCCGTTGACGTCGATGAACGTGCGGCCGGCGAATGTTCCGGGATTGCTCACCACAGCGTCGGCCACTTCGGTGTGAAAACCGGTGAGAGCGGCGGCGAAGTTTTCGTACGACGCGTGCAACCCGGCTTCGTAGGTCCAGCTCGACTCGGGCTGAACGCCCGGCGAAGGTACATTGAAGCCGAACGTAAACTGTCCGAACCGCAGCAAGTCGTTCTTGTTCGGTGCACGAAACGCGCGTCCCACGTGGCCCACGAGGTTCAAGTTTTCGGTCAGCGAAATCACCGTGCCCACGCCTCCGGTTACGGCGTCGGTGGTCGTGTCGAGATTGAAATCGGAAATGGACAGCTCACCCAATGCGATGGCATCTTGCACTTCTTGCGGAAACCGATTGAGCGGCGGGGCGAACGATTTCAGCGTGAACTGATCCCAACGAACGCCGACATCGAACCGTAACCAGTCGGTCATTTGATACTCGGCCAGGGCGAACAAGGCGGGATTGGTCCATGTGACGTCAGGATCGGTGGTGCCACGGCGCGGGTTGTCTTGTTTGATGTCGTCTTGGTGCATGTGAAAACCGTATACC
>WGDQ01000798.1 GCA_015493185.1 Planctomycetaceae bacterium | reverse complement strand
ATTTACCGGAAATCAAAGGCCGACACGAGACAGATTCACCTGTTTTTTTCGCGACTCCTTCGCGCCCGCTCGTTCGCCCCGTTTGGCGTCCCCCCCTAAACAGAGTTTTTTCGTGGCGGCCAACCGACCAGCAACCCCGCGCCAGAGCACGTGCTGTCGGAGCTAGCACCCAACGAACGTTTGTTGCGAGTCGCCTCCTTACCGCAATGGCCCACCCCATTTCTCGCAAATCGCGCAACGTGACAAAGGCCGATCGCGCACCATCATTCAAAAACAACCACCCGCCGATGGCCCGTCATCCCGCTGCAATTCGCGCCGGGCACACGCTGCGCATGTCCACTACGGCGCTGCGTGTCCTTCAGGCTGCCAATCTGTGTGTCTCTCAAAATGAAAGCGGACCGAACGCGCATTCACCGCGTTCCTCCTGACCGTTCATCACAGAAAAGTCGCCTGCTGAACCGTTCATGGCAGAAAAGTCGCCGCCCCGCAGCGTCACACGATCAGGCCGCATTCGGCTCCGCAGTGCGACTGTGTCTCACTTATGCGCTTTCACGCACGGCCAACCGTACCGACCAGGCGACCAGAACGCGTTTCGTCCGTATTCCATCCAGACACATCGCGTGGCTGGCCGACACCATTATTGAAGAAGGCGATCGTCCTCCCGATGGCACCTCATCGGTTGGTTGTTCGTCGCACCCATGCGTGCTCGCGCGCGTTCGCCGGTACTCGCCAAAGCAAGGGCCGTTGGCGGCCGTCTGCGGCCAATGTCAGGAAATGCCGGAAACAGTTGTTGACCGCCTGCGTGTTACCTGGCGACGAAC
The DNA here is from genome assembly GCA_015493185.1 of Planctomycetaceae bacterium. GTDB lineage: Bacteria > Planctomycetota > Planctomycetia > Pirellulales > JAEUIK01 > WGDQ01. The sequence continues at coordinate 3,192 of WGDQ01000798.1, read as the reverse complement.
ATCAACTGCGATGAACACCGCCAACGGTGCTGATGAGCAACGATGAACACCGCCTGCGAACGCTGGTCGCCACCAACGGCGCAGGCTCATGAACCGAGACGGGACCGAGACGAAACCGAGACGGGACGGCGAGCATTGCCCGAGGCCGCCAGAAGCGGCCGCGCCAGCCAGCCAAGGGAAAATCAGTGATGGCCGGTCCGATCGGTCGGACAGAGTAAGCACCCGTCGTTTTCTAAGAACCAAAAACAGGGGGAAAGCCGCCAATGGTCGTTCCGAAGCACAATGCGCAGCAAGGCACACGGCCGGGCGTTTCCCGGCGCTCGTTGGCCCAGCGCACCGAGGCGCTTAGCACACCGTCGAGTCCGCGAAAAATCACCAGCCGCATCGACGCCATCACCGAGTTGAACAACGACTACCGCCAGGTCGCCCCACCCATTCCGCGCAGTGTGAAAATCGAGCTGACCGCTCGCTGCGATCTGAACTGCTTCTTCTGTGCCACGGCCAAACGCCTGCGTCACAAGGCCGACATGGATCGCGACTTCTACAAGCGCATCGTGCGCGAGCTGCGCGACGAGGGCGTGCAGGAACTGGGCGTTTTCTATCTTGGCGAGTCGTTTCTTTGCGACTGGCTGCCCGAGGCCATTCGCTATGCCAAACAAGACTGCGGCTTTCCCTATGTGTTCCTCACCACCAACGGCCGCATGGCCACCGCCGAACGTGTCGAACAGTGCATGCAGGCGGGGCTCGACAGCTTGAAGTTTAGCTTCAACAATGCCGACCCCGAGCAGTTTCACGAAGTTACCGGCGTACGCGCCAAAGACTTCGCCAATATCATTCGCAATATCAAAGATGCCCGCCGCGTCCGCGACGCCGGCCACTACGACTGCGGCATCTACGCCTCGAGCATCCAGTACGACGGCGAGCAGCTCACCCGCATGCAGAAAGCGGTCGACGAAATCCGCCCCTATCTCGACGAGCACTATTGGCTGCCGCTTTACGGACAAGCCGGCCTGACCAGCGGCGAGCGGGGCACCACACCCATTGCAGGCAATCCCGGCCGCGTCGGTGCGCTGCGTCCGCCCATTCCTTGCTGGGCCCTGTTTACCGAGGGGCACATCACTTTCGACGGCCGGCTTTCGGCCTGCTGCTTCGACCACGACGGCCGTTTCAACATGGGCGATCTCACCAAAATGCCATTTCGTCAGGCATGGCATAGCGAACCGTTCCAGCAACTTCGCCGGGCACATCTCGAAAACCGCATTCCCGGTACGGTTTGCGAGAAGTGCGTCGCCTACGAGTAGCCCATACCATGCAAGCTGCCGAGCACCGGCGCGTTGTTGCTGTCCTCTGGCACCGGTAGAATTGGTTCAAAGACCTGTTGGCTTGTGTCGAGCGTGTCGAACGCTCTCCATCGGGTCGGTGCGAAAGCACGCGGTTCAACTCAGCGCCGCCGTCGTCCGCACAACCGCTGCCGAGGAATCACGCCATGTCGGCCGTTTACGATCGCTTGGGACTGCGCTTCGAGTATCCCGAAAATTGGATACTCGACGAAGAAGAAGCCGTTGCCGGCAACCAGTCGGTATCGGTCTACAGCCCCGAGGGAGCGTTTTGGACCATCGCCGTGCACCCGCCCCAAACCGATCAGCAATCGCTGCTCGACGCTGCCCTGAACGCCATGCAGGAAGAATACGACGAACTCGATTCCGAAACGGTCGAGCAGCAGATCGGACATCATCGAGTCCGCGGCTACGACATGAACTTCTACTGCCTCGACCTGACGAGCACGGCCCGAGTGCGCTGCGTCGAGATGCCGCAATCAACGCTGCTCATCTTCTACCAGGCCGAAGACCGAGAAATGCAGCGTATCGAGCCGATCTTCGAGGCCATGACCGCCAGCCTTCTAGGGGCCTAGCAGTTCCGCCGAGAAACCAGCCCGTCGTGCACTTTGCCGGGGCTGCCAGGGGCTTCTGCTCGCGCCCGACTCGGTTGAGAGTGAAAAAAAGCCTCGGGGTCGACATCGGCGCGAACCGGAACCGCCGCATCACCGGTCGAAAATTTCGCGTCTGCCGTACCCCGAGGCATCACGCCTGTCTCTATCTCCCTCCCGCTTCGAAAAACGCACCGCACGGCCCTCGCCGGTGCGCTCGTGTTTCCCTTGCTGCTCTGCTCACTTACAACCACCACGCATCGGACACGGGCAGCGGCTCACTGCACCCCACGGCGTTTCGCTCTCGTTCCATCGGCTCCACCGGCGGCGCCCGCCATCCTCACCTGGAAAAAACGCTTCCAGGTGAGGTGGCAGGCATCCGGGGGGTGGTGTTTCTTGGTGCAATGCCGCCGCGCCATCGGCATCGAGGCAGCCAACTCGTGTCGAACCCGACGCTGCGTCAGGTACGTCAGCGTTTCAAGCCCGAACGCCCATCAGCGCCACGTGCCCGCTCAGTTTCTGGCCGATGCACCGACCGGTTTCTCCTGTCCGTTGTCGCTGAACTGCGCCTCTTCGGTCGAACCGCTCAGGGCAGTGGTCGACGACTGACCACGCGCCACGCACTGCGACACCTGATCGAAATAGCCGGTGCCGACAAACGCCTGGTGTTTCGTCGCCCGATAGCCCGAATCGGCCTCGCGTTCGAATTCGCTCGCCTGCATCGCCGCATAGGCCGACATTTGTTCGTCGCGATAGCCGCGGGCCAACTCGAACATCGAGAGATTCAAGGCATGGAAGCCGGCCAGCGTGATGAACTGGAACTTGTAGCCCATCGCCCCCAATTCCTTTTGGAACTTGGCGATCGTCTCGTCGTCGAGCATCTTTTTCCAGTTGAACGAGGGCGAGCAGTTGTAGGCCAGCATCTTGCCGGGGAACTTCGCATGCACGGCTTCGGCAAACCGCCGCGCGTCGTCCAGATTGGGTGTCGACGTTTCGCACCACAGCAAATCGGCATACGGGGCATACGCATGGGCCCGGGCAATGGCCACATCCAGGCCGTCAACACCTTCCCGCAACCGGTAGAACCCCTCGGGCGTTCGCTCCTGACTGAAGAACTCCCGATCGCGGGCGTCGACGTCGCTGGTCAGCAGCTTCGCGCTTTGGGCATCGGTGCGTGCGATCAAAATCGTTGGCACGCCGCAAACGTCGGCCGCCAGTCGTGCGGCGTTCAGCACGCGAATGAACTGGCTCGTGGGCACCAGCAC
>WGDQ01000797.1 GCA_015493185.1 Planctomycetaceae bacterium | reverse complement strand
TGTTGCCGCGGCTGCGTCGAACGCGGCCGGCGTGGGTGGGGCAGTGGTCTCGTCCGCAACGGCGACGTCTCGGGTTGCTTCGAGCGTTGCACCGGTTGCGGCGCCTTGGCGTCGCAGGGCGATTTCGTCGGGCTCTGCTGTCGGAGTGGGCGACGGATACGGTCGTTGATGGCGCGTTTCGTTATGAGACCGCGGTTTCCTGCGATCGTGTATTGCCGGTAGTCGGCTGCCGATCCACCACTCTTCGGTTGCAATCAGCAGTAGAACAACCCCCATAACGACGTGTGGGGTTTGCGGCAACCAGAGCGCGCCACAAGCCAGAAGAAGACCGAGTCGCGGTGCCCAGACAATCCATAGCCTGCGCTGTGGTTGGCTCCGAATGTGCGGCCCCGCCAACCCCGGCCACATTGCGATCAGGCGAACCGTGGCCGTGGCCGCAATCAGCACAACAAACACGACGACCAGCCCAAACGCTGGCAGAGGACGCTCGAAAGCTCCCGCCAAACGTCGACCGGCCAGCAGCAGGCCGATTGCCAGCAGTGCGAAAGCCGCCCCATCGGCAAGCCACGGGAAAACGTCGTGCGGCAACAGAACCGGCTGCGACCGGTGTGCGGACGCACGGTTCAGTGAGAAAGATTCTGCTTCCGGCAGTTGCATGATTGGCCGACCTTCCGCTGGTCGCACAACAAACAAGCCCGCATGGCAAGCGCCAGGGCGCTCGCGCACCAAGTCACTTTGCCACTGACTCCTTTCGCGCTCCGAAGCAACAAGGCTTCGGGGGCAACGGCGGCGAGTGGCCCGTCGAATCGGCCGTCGACCTGCTGTAAACCAACCGCACGGAATCGTGGTAATTCGTCGTTGGGCACGGTGCTGCTATTACGTCTGTATGGCTGCCACTGTATGCAATACCGCAGTCGCACAGCGCACGAGCGGGACGATGCCCATCTACTGCCACTCGATTCACGAGATGGCTGTCTCCACACCGGCGGCTTCGGCCAGTTCGGCGGCGCGATCCGTTTTTTCCCAGGTGAACTCAGGCTCTTCTCGCCCGAAATGCCCGCCGGCCGCCGTCTTGGCGTAAATGGGACGTTGCAGGTCGAGATACTCGATGATGCCACCCGGGCTGAGGGGGAAAGTGTCTTTCACCAGATCGCAGATGCGGTCGTCGCTGATGCGGCCACTGCCATGGGTCTCCACATGCACGCTCACCGGTTCGGAAACGCCGATGGCGTAGGCCAATTGCAGTTCGCACCGTTCGGCCAGTCCGGCGGCAACAATGTTTTTGGCCACGTGCCGGGCCATGTAAGCCGCACTACGATCAACCTTCGTCGGGTCTTTGCCGCTGAAGGCGCCTCCGCCATGACGGCCCCAGCCGCCATAGGTGTCGACGATAATCTTTCGTCCGGTCAGGCCACAGTCGCCCTTGGGCCCGCCCACCACGAATTTGCCCGTGGGGTTGATAAAGTAACGCACTTCGCCGTTCACCAATTCGGGCGGCAAGCACGGCCGCACAACGCGATCAATCACGTACTCACGGATTGTTTCTTGCGTGACGTTCGGTGCGTGCTGCGTGGAGACCACTACCGTATCGATCCGCACAGGCCGTGTGCCTTCGTATTCGATCGTCACCTGACTTTTGCTGTCGGGACGCAGCCAGTCCACGTCGTTTTGCTGCCGCAGTTCGGTCAGGCGGTTGAGAATGCGGTGTGCCAACGCAATGGGCATCGGCATCAACTCGGGAGTATCGCTGCACGCGAAGCCAAACATCAGTCCCTGGTCGCCGGCACCGATTTCTTTGCCCTTGGTGCGGTCGGGATTGACGCCTTGGGCGATGTCGGGGCTTTGGCGGTCGAGCGAAACCATCACGGCGCATGTGTCGGCGGCAATGCCCATTTCGTCGTCGGTGTAGCCCACTTCCCGAATCACATCGCGCACAACGTCTGGGTAGTTGACCACGGCTTTGGTCGTGATCTCGCCCGCTACGAACGCCATGCCCGTGGTGACGAGCGTTTCGCAGGCCACGCGGCTCGAAGGATCTTGGGCCAACATGGCATCGAGAATGCCGTCGGAAATGCGGTCGGCCAATTTGTCAGGATGCCCCATGCTGACCGATTCGCTGGTGAACAAGTATCTGCGATTGGACACGAATCATCTCCTCCTACCACCCGGCAAGACGCAACGCCGAGCTTGGCAAGTCCGAACCCTCTGAAACAAACAGCCGATGTCATGCGTCGCCCCGACGCACTACCCGAGCACCCGTAACAACCCGTTGCCATATCGTACCCCATAACGCCGGCTGACGGGAGAGGGAAGCCACGTCGATCGCATCGCTGGGGTGGTGTGGGGCAACCGGGGCATGAATGCGTGCCGGCGGACACCGACGTAGGGCTGGATCGTCGGGCGAAAGAAGCAGCAACGCTATAGGGCGTGTTCCCTGTGCACAGTGGGCCGGAACGAAAGATGTTATAGAAACGATGATCGCGTGAAGCGAGACGGTGACGATGGCTGTTTGCCTTCTGTGGTCGGAGCAGTGAGACGA
>WGDQ01000796.1 GCA_015493185.1 Planctomycetaceae bacterium | reverse complement strand
CGCCGCTGACACACCGGGCACTGCCACACACGCTGCACGCGGTATCGCAATCTTCCGTAAGGGCCCTTCATCGGCGTGTGCCTTTCAACTGTCGGTTCGCACCCAACCTGCGTGTTCGACTTGCCGCCATCACTCACCAAACCCTGCCGGCACTCGAACACCGCTCCCGTTTGTTTTTATCGCCGGCCCCCACACCCGTCTACTGCCCACAATCACAATCGGCCATCGCGCTTGCGCCGCTCGGCATGTTGCATCCTGATCTTTGATCTTTCCCCCACCTTTTCTCTGGCCAATCGGAAGCACCCCGCAAATCGCAATCGACACCGCATGCACCGCTGCAACCCGATCGTGCGACTTGGCTGGCGCGGCGGTCGCCATCTCGACAGGCGTAGTGCGTCGGTCATAATGAACCATCGAATCGGCCATGCAATACGACCATCTGAAATCGATCCTCCGCGGCGTGCTCGCGCCGCACCATTTTTTTGTGGCGCCCGGCGGCACCCTGCGCGTCGAGTTCGTGCCGCAACAGCAGATTCCGTGGGAGTTGCACGAGGGCCAGCTTCTACCGCCCACCATTATCCGCCAGCGGCGTTGCTTCGCGGCGTGGAATGTCTGGTTCTCCTACCCTCCTTCTGACGAAGCCCCCTCTGACGAGGCCCCCTCGGCCGGCCACAAGGCCGCCGATGGCCCCGTGCTCTCGGTTTGCTACGACGCCCATCAGCGGCAGCTTCACGTCGTCCGCGGCTTCGCCATTTATGGCCAAGAGGCCTACGAGCAAGAACCCAACGTAATCGCCACGCGCGAGGTGCAACTCTGGATGCGCGAGTTGGTATCGACCATCGACCCGCAGGCCGACAATCTGCCCGAGCTGCTTTGTCACGCGTTGTTTCGCGCCACGATCGGCACCAGTCGCCTGGCCATCACGTCGCTCGAATCGCCGCTGCCCGATTTCTCCTTGGGTCGCCTGGCCTATTTGCCCACAACCCAACCCACATTGTCGGCAACCGGCCCAGTCCAACCCGTCGGCGGCCCACCGCTCGAGCGCCCCGGCGAGCTGATCGATCGAATCGCCGCGGCCGATTCTTCTGATCTGGTCGCGGTCAAGTCGCTTGAGTTCTCCCTGCGCGCCTCGACTGCCGACGAAGTCGAATCGCTCGCCGATCAGCTCTGGACCCGATGGCGCGGCTTCGACCGCTCGACCGACGCATTGGGCCGGCTCGTGCGTCGCGTTTTCAACGAAGCCGTGTTGGCGCCGCACACCGACTTCGGCCGGCATCTGGTTCGCTTCGTGCAAGCATTGGGGCGCCTGCCCCGCTTCGACCCCATGGCCGAGATCGACTGGTTCGGCTATATGCTCCGGCAGCTAACGCGGCACCTGACCGCCTACGATTTGCAGCTCTTTCACAACTTTGGGGCCAACTACCCCGACGCCTTTCTGCTCGACGACTTGCTCAAGGCCTATTTGCGCTGCATCGCACAATGCCCCGAGGCCTTCCTCCCTCGTCGCCAGGCATCCGCTCCACGGGCGCGCCGACGTCGCCGTGCGCTGCGTCAGGCGTGGGTGCTTCGCAAAACGTACGAACTGCACCCGGTGCCCGATCAACCGTGCTCGTTGGGCGATCGCCTCCGTGTATTGCCGCCCCCTTACCAGCGACCGCCCGAAGAACAACTCACCTCGCCGGGCAAACGCCGTCGCCGGTTGTTCGAAAACGACCCACTTTGCGTCGAACCCGATACTCCGCAAGCCGCCGTGTTGCGGGCGAGCTTCGACGATCTGGCGTGCGATGCCGAGCTGCGCGAGTTGGGCACGGCCATTTATCTCGACCGGCCGCTTGGCTGGTTTCAGCCCGCTACGGCAACCGATCGCACATTGCTCTTCTCCTACGAAGCCTTCAGCCGGCGGATCGCACAAAAACGACTGCACGCGTTGGCGGAAAGCTGGCACCTTATCGACCCTCAGACGCTCGAACAGCACACCGATCGCCTCGAATCGTTGCCCACCCCCGGCATGCCCGCGGCCGGCTACCGCGAGCCGCCTCGCGAGGGCGTCGTTTGCCTGGAAGACGCGTGCCGCGCGGCCGACGACTTCTGCTTCGTGCGAAGCACCCGCTCGTCGCTCGACCAATTGCTCGCAGCCTACGACTTCGCTCCCCTCGAAGCCCATTGGCCCGACATCGTCGCATGGCTGCGCACGGCGACCGACATCCTCTGCATTCGCATCCCGCGCAGCGCACCAGATGATCCGCTGCTTCTTACAGCCTTCAATGGGCAGGGCCAGCGGCAACTGGAACTTCAGCTCAGCGGTTCCGACGACCAACCGGTCGAGTACATCGAACACGCGAGCCAGCACTGGTTGAAGTCCGGGCTGTTGGTCCGCGGCGTTGCCCAACCAACGGGCCAGATGCTCGACGTTCGTTCGCGCCAAATCTACTTACGCCCCCGTCTAACACCTCCGCCCTCGTAGTCGCCTCACCTGCCGGGCCGCCCTTCGCCCATCAGAGGCGAAGGCAGAGCGGGCAGACGTTTCGCCAGACCGCCCAGCCGTCGCCTCGCACCCCGCCATTTCACACCCCACCACTTCACCCCCTATCGCCTTGCGACCTACAACCCACCGCTGGTAACCGCCGCCGCTGAGCGGCACGCCGCTGATCGGCACCGGCGAACCATGCGGGCGGCGCTTTTGAGAGCCAACGGACAAAACGGGAATTGCGGACAAGCAGACCACTGCTTCGCTTGCCGTTCATCGGATCTGTCCGGTCGCTCTGAGCCTCTCACAGCAGCACGACCGGCTTGAAACGCGACTTCAAGCGATGAATCTTCGAAAAAAATGGCCAAGTGTGTTGATTCGCACAGTTTTGCCCTAAAATCGGTGCCACACTCCGCACGATGTGCCCGTTTCAGCACACAATCGCGCCGCAACAAGTTCGACGCGTCCGGCCGTTGGATCGTGCGAACTCGAGCAAACGCGGCGGTAAGCCGGCCTGGCAACCGTTGGGCCCGCCCCGGGGCGGCACAAAGTCAGGCGTGGCACAAAACCAAGCGTGGGCCACCACCGTCGGGAGCCCCATAAGAAACTCTTTCCGCGACTTCACAGACAAATATTTCACACACGCGAAGGACATGAGGTGCAACATGACAGCAACACGATGGTCGCTTTTCGGAACACTCGCAGTCGTTGGTCTGGTTTGCGTTGCTTGCGGTACTCCGGCGGCCGGTCCGGCCAATGCCGACGACGGCAAGGCGGCCCACGATCACGGCGGCGGACTGGCCGATATTCACCATGCCGTGTGCGTCGTGCATCCGACCAAGGGCAATCAGGCCCACGGCGTCGTGCTGTTCGACGAAGCCGGCGGCAAAGTAACCATTCGGGCGCACATCGAGGGCTTGGAGCCCGGCAGCGAACACGCAATTCACATTCACCAATATGGCGACGCCCGCTCGCCCGATGGCAAAAGCGCCGGCGGACACTACAATCCTGAAGGGCATCCGCACGCCGGTCCCAGTGCCAGCAAGCGACATGCCGGCGACCTGGGCAACCTGAAAGCCGACCAAAACGGTGTGGCCGACTACGAACTGGTGGTCGACAACATCACAATTGCCGGCTCGCACAACCCGATCATCGGCCGGGCCATCATCATTCATGCCGGTGCCGACGATCTGAAAAGTCAACCCACCGGCGCGGCTGGGGCCCGCATTGGCATCGGCGTCATCGGCGTAGCCAACCCCGACGTCAAATAATCGCCGCTCGCGCGGCACGAGCCGGCATTTCTTCGAGACGGGCAGCGTGTGGCCGTTCGTCCCGCGTGCCGGCGTGTCGCGCGCGCCTCACAGCGCGAGGTGCCCAGCCTTTGCAAGGCGATGCTCGCGACAGGGTCGATCGCTCGGAAGGCGACGTCAACCTTTCATCCCATCGTGCGCGATGGCAGCAGGCGTCGCTCGATGCCGAAACACGCGCGCTGCTTGAAGAAGACAGCCGCTACTTCCTGCATCAGGCATTGTCGACGCCATGCCTGAACGCCCTGCGCGCGGTCGATGGCGTTTACATCGAAGACCTGCAAGGTCGCCGGTACTTGGATTTCCACGGCAACAGCGTGCACCAGGTGGGCTTCAGCAATCCGGCCGTCATTCAGGCCATCAAGCGGCAGCTCGAACAGATGTCCTTCTGCACGCGCCGCTACACCAACAGCGTGGCGGTCGAGCTGGCACGCCGGCTTGCATCGCTTGCCCCGGGCGATTTGAACAAGGTGTTGTTTTGCCCCTCGGGCACCGGCGCCGTGGGCATGGCGCTCAAGCTGGCCCGTCTGGCCACGGGACGCCACAAAACCATCTCCATGTGGGGTTCGTTTCACGGCGCCTCGCTCGATGCCATCTCGATCGGTGGCGAGGCCATCTTTCGCGCCGAAGCCGGTCCGCTGCTTCCTGGCACGTCGCACGTTCCGCCGCCGGGCGAGTATCGTTGCCTTTGGGGTTGCGGCCAGCGCGGCGGTTGCGATCTGCGCTGCGCCCAGTACATCGAATATGTATT
>WGDQ01000795.1 GCA_015493185.1 Planctomycetaceae bacterium | reverse complement strand
GCGGCATGGTCGCGCGGCGGCGTTGGAATGTTTTTTTCGTGACGATTTGTTTCGCACTATTTCGCAACGATTCGATCGTTCGAATTTTGAATTTGAAGTTGAAGTCGTCGTGCCTTCGGCCGGCAGGCGGATCTTAGCGGATCGATTTGAAAACCTTCGGCAGCGATCAAGCGTGCTGAAGAATGATCCCTGCGTATGTTTCGCCGCCGACCGAGCGGCTCCGCTGCTTTACTTGGTTAAGTTGTTGCCTTTTTTTCCGATGAGATTGCCACTGAGATGCTGAGACCATGAAGCGAACCGACCATCAAGCCTCGAAGAAGGTTTATCACGTCCATGTGGGCCACTTCCAGTTGAAGCTCGTTTGCCGCGACGAAGCCGAGGCGATTCGGCTGGCGCGGCGCCGTTTGCGCGACGAATTTCCGCGGCTGTGGGACGTTGTGCAAAACCTGCGAGACGAGCGGTTTCGAATTCGCATTGCCTGAACCACTTGCACGCGACCGCCCCGTAGCGGTGCCAGCCAATGCGGTGCGCTGAGACGGGCAGGTGCCGCATCGGATGCCGGCGGTGGGAAGGGTGCGAGTGGGCGCGGCGCGAAGCTGGGTATCGAGGTACGAAACGCAGGGAAGCCCGCCGAGTGGATGATGGTTGCTGCTGTGGCGAAAGCGGTGGCAACGCCGGCCACGGGCGACGCATGCGTGCGGGGGGGACACGCCGCCGAATGCCGACGCGTGCGGCGGTCGGGGCCGCTGGAGATGAAAAACAGAGCGTACGACGTTCGCGGCACGAACGAGATTGTTTTGGCGACCGAACCGGCGAGAGTTTGCCCGGGGGGTCGGATGATTCCAGATTGCACGAAACAGGATGACGCCCGATGGCCGTCGACTTTTCCACCGCACTAACGCCGGAACTTGCAGAGCAGCAACGGGTGATCGAGCAGATGGCGCGTGACTACGGGCTCGATTTCTTTCCGACGATTTTCGAGTTGGTCGACGCCGATCAGTTGAACCAGATTGCGGCATACGGCGGTTTTCCGACACGCTACCCGCACTGGCGCTTCGGTATGGAGTATGAGCGGCTTTCGAAGGGATACAGCTACGGCCTGCAAAAGATTTACGAGTTGGTGATCAACAACGACCCTTGCTACGCGTATTTGATGCGGTCGAACGATTTGACCGACCAGAAGCTGGTGATGGCGCACGTATATGGCCACTGCGACTTTTTCAAGAACAACGCGTGGTTCAGCCAGACGAACCGGCACATGATGGACGAGATGGCCAACCACGGCAATCGAATCCGCCGGTATATGGACCGTTTTGGCGTGGAAGAGGTGGAGACGTTTATCGACGCTTGCTTGAGCATCGAAGATTTGATCGACGTACACGCGCCGTTCATCAAGCGGCACGACGAACCGGCGCCAACGGCAGCGGTTTCGGCCACCGACGAAGAGGTGTCGCCACCGCAACCGGGCAAATTTCGGGCGAAAAACTACATGGATCCGTTTATCAATCCGCCCGAGATCCTGGCCGCCGAGGCAGAGCGCTTGCGAGAAGAGCAGAAGCAGGAGGAAACGCGGTTTCCGCGCGAGCCGGTGCGCGACGTGATGCTGTTTGTGCTCGAGCACGCGCCGCTGAAAGCATGGCAGGCGGACGTGTTGTCGATCATTCGCGAAGAGGCGTATTACTTCGCCCCCCAAGGCCAAACGAAGATTATGAACGAGGGGTGGGCCAGTTTCTGGCACTCGACGATCATGACGCGCCGTGGCCTCAGCGATGCCGAGGTGATCAACTACGCCGAACACCACTCGGGCACGGTGGCCACGGCCCCCGGCCAATTGAACCCGTATAAGTTGGGCATCGAGCTGTTTCGCGATATCGAGGATCGCTGGAACAAAGGCCGCTTCGGCAAGGAGTACGAGGAGTGCGACGATTTGGTGGCCAAACGCAATTGGAACACCGAAGCAGGCTTGGGCCGAGAGAAAATTTTCGAAGTGCGTCGGATTCATAACGATTTGACGTTCATCGATACGTTTCTCACCGTCGATTTCTGCCGGCAGCACAAGTTGTTTTCGTTCGGCTACAACGACGACATGGGGCAGTATGAGATCGAAAGTCGCGAGTTCGAGAAGATCAAGCAGCGGTTGTTGTTCAACCTGACGAATCGCGGGCAACCGTTCATTCACGTGGTGGATGGAAACTACAAGAACCGCGGCGAGCTTTTGCTCGAGCATCAATACAACGGCATCGAACTTCAGGGCGATTATGCCCGCGACACGCTGGCGAATTTGTATCAGCTTTGGCGGCGGCCGGTGCATGTGGAAACGGTGGTCGACGGCCGCAAGGCGCGCATCTCGTTCGACGGGTCGGAGCACTCGGTAGAGCAGTTCGAGGCCGTGGACCAGGAAGAAGCGGAGAAGGGTTGAAAAGGGCGCTCCCCCGCCGGCGCGCGGGCGGGGGGCCAGAGTTTTTGCGATGCCCGGTTCGCCGCGTGCGTCGGCCCCGTGAGGCCGAGGCCGCCGGCACCGAGCGGGCAGAGAGAAATCGATGCCCGCGCGGCCCGGTGCATCGAACCAGAGGGAGGGACGAGTACGATGAGTCTTGCCGAAGCGTTTCGCCGTGTTCTGGATTCGCAGGGCACGTTTCACGACGACCAGCGAGAGGTGCTGGCTGCCGATGGGCCACGACGCCTGGTGTGCCGCCTGTGCGATCTCGATCGGCTCGCCTGCGGGCTGCACGCATTGCGTCTGGAAACGGCCGAACTGGCCGATGCATCGATCGAGCGGTTGCGATCGCTTGGCGAGGCGCTCAGCGGCCGGCTGACGTATTTGCTGGAACCCATCGCGCCGATCGAGGTCGATGCCGAGTCGTGCACGGTGCAGCTTCGTTCGTCGCCGCCCCACCGGGAGGACGATCAGACGTCGTATTACGAACTGGTCGTGCGTCGTGGCGGTAGCATCGGGCTACAGCGGTTTCGCGCGGCTTCGGGACAACAACGTGAACCGATCGCGGCGCAACTGACGCGCGAAGTGCTGCTGCGCCTGGTCGGCGATCTGGATGCCGTGCTCGACTGACGGCCGACGGTGAGCGCGTCGCGGACGGGCCACCATTCGGCGCAGATGCATTCAGATTCAGACGCATTCGGACGCAGACGCATTCGGGCTCAAACGGGTTTGGATGCGGTTCGGCACGGTACCGGGGGCGTGGATGGACGGCGCGATTTGGGTGTTGAGCTGGCTGCGAATGGGCGCGAATGAGACGGGCTGGGCTGCGATTCGGCCGTGATTCGAGGGCGAATCGGGAGCGACTGGCCATGTGGTGCCCGCGGCGGCGTTGGAGAAGGTGGCTTCAGAATCCAATTCCGGCTTCGATTGCGAGCGAGCCGGTCGTCCCGTCGTTGGGGTGCATCGACCAGTCCAATCCGATGAGGATTCGCCTGCTTCGCCCTCTTTGATAGGAGTCGCCTGCTCACAATCTCGGGCTTGGAAGCGGTTTTGAAGGTACCTTCCGAGGTTTCCCGACCTGCTTTACGACGGGCGGCGGAATTTGCGAAGGCGAATGACCGTGGCCCGGCGACCCCGACCGATGCGGATGCGGTCCCAGGCAACGG
>WGDQ01000794.1 GCA_015493185.1 Planctomycetaceae bacterium | reverse complement strand
GTGCTGTCCCACAACCCGGAAAGAAACGCCGCGCCGACCACGGCCAATTGCACCGATGCGGCGGCCAGCAATGCGGCGCCGCCCATTCGCTCCAGCAAATCGAGCTGCGCGGTGGCCAGCCATCCGGGCCAGCTTTCGCCGCACAGCAGCCGCGCGCCGTAAAGCCCGGCCGTGGCCCACATCAGATATAGGTTCACCCGGCCCTTGAATCGGCTAACCCGCCGCGCCGTCCACCAGGCCAGCGGTCGCGTGCCCACCGTGCTGCCTCGACGGCGCCGTGTGGCGCGCAGCCCGAAGTGCAGTTCGTCGTAGTGCTTTCGTAGCCGAAAACGCATTCGCACAAGTGCCGCACCGCCGGCCAGCATCAGCAGTCCGCCCACGGCGGCCAGTTGCGTCCAGGTGGGTTCGCCCGTTTGTCGACCGGCCGACATCAGCAGCGCGAACGGGTTCACATAGCCCACCGCCTGCGACACGCGGGCCAGCGGCGCATCGGGCACGGCCGTGTGCCAGTTCCACCAGCCAATCAGCCGTGGCACCACCCATTGGCCGAGCAGGCCCAACATCACCAGGTAAACCATCACGGCCAGCAACACGCCGCGTTCCAGCCAGCGGCGTACCCAACTCGGCTCGTACGCAATCATCGCCAGCAACAGCCCGGCCAGCCAGCCGCCCAGCATGGGCAGCAGCACCAAGATGGTTGCATCCACAGGCCGAAGCCATCCCAACCCGCCGGCCAAAGCCACCACGGGCACCGCGCCCAGCAGAAGCGTTGCCGTGCGAATCGTGCCGACCGCCAGTTCGCCGCCCAGGTGGGTCCAGTCGGAAAGCGGCGTGATCAGGTGCAGCTCGACCGCCCGCGATTTCGGCAGTTGGGCCAATCGCCACCCGCCCATCAGCCCACCCACGATCAGGCCCGAAACAAGCTGCACACCGGCCAAGGCCGCCGTGGCATCGCGCGGTGAAACGCCGCCCGGCGACCGCACAAACACCGCCAGCACCACCACGGCCGCCAACGCCGCATGGCCCATCGCCATGGCCCGCAACAGCCGCGACCGCCACGCCATTCGTAGTTGCCGAGCCAACAGCAATCGCAACATCAGCTATCTCGTCTATCTCGTCGCAGAAAAGCAACAGGAAAAAAGTCGGCAACAAAAGGCGGCGCGTTCCTCGGGCCGGTCGCCTTCAAAAGCATACGTCGCACGTCGCGCGGGACAGCCGTTGCCGACGGTGCAATCGGCACAAAAACCACGATCCGCCGCCCACGCCGTTGAAACGGCACTTTCCGCTTCAAGGTCCGCAGCACGGGCAGCCGACCGGCCCCGCAGCGCGTTCGGGCCTGAGGCGCTTCGCCCGCCGCGCCACGCGTTCAGACGATTCTCGCGCAGCCCGAAATCGACCCCGGCGCTTTGCAAAGGGAATCGACTTTGCAAAGGGCATAGAGATAGAGATAGATAGAGAAAGAAGCGAGCAGGGGGGCCGCAAGCCCGCGTTTTGTTTCACGGCCGAAATGCCGGGTGCTGCGGGTCGGCGGCCGAAATGATGTAGGCCAACAGGTCGAGAATCTCCTCGCGGTGCAGCGTGTTGAGCAGGCCCTTGGGCATCAGCGAAATTTTCGCCTCCACCTGTTCGTCGATGTCGTCGCGGGCAATCACGCGCGGTTTCGGGTCGGCCAGCGGGTTGGTGACCAACTCGATTTTCTCGTCGTCCTGCCCTACGATCAGGCCCGTGAGCTGTTCGCCGTCGGCCGTCACGATGATTTGCGAACGATACTTTTCGCCGATCTTGTGCGATGGCTCGAGTACATCGCGCAGCACGTCCGAAAGCGTGCGCTCTTTGGCTTCGAGCTGCTTGCGAATCAGCCTCAGGTCGGGCCCTACCTCGCGGCCCTCGCCGCCCAACTTGTGGCAGGCCACGCAGGCGGCCACTTTGAACATCGCCTTGCCCTGTTCGAACGACCGACCGTGTCGCAGTTCGTCCAGGCTGTCGAGCAACTCGTCGAACGTCCACTCCCGCACCAAGGGCCGGCTCTTGATCTCAATGGTTTCTTCCGGCAGCGGGTGCTCGGCCAGGTAGGCGTCTACGTCCGGCACCACGTGCAAAATGCCGTTCATCGTGCGGTAGTGGCCCGGGAAGGTGCAAAGATACGGGTAATCGTCCGGCTCCGTGGGCGCGACGAACTGAAGCCGCGCCACCTCTCCGGTTCCGACCAGCCGCGTGGCGTGCAACACGCTAGGCAACTCGGGAATGAATTGCCGTTGATAGGCGTTGCCTTGGGCCGTCATCCGCTCGGCCGCTTGCCCCACCTCCTTCAAGCTGCCCGGTGCGGCCACGATCACGTTGTGGGGCATCACGTCGGGGTTTTCGAAAACGATCTCCACCGGACGGCCCGCCTCGACGGCCAGCTCTTTGCGGTCGTAACGCATCTGATGCGGCACGGCTCGCAGGCGAACAATCTGCACCGCCAGCTCGTCGAGCTGCTGCCCGATCTCGCGACCCAAATCCGCCGGCAATCGCGCCGCCACCTGACGGCCCAACTCGAAGGCGGCCAGCACCTCGGGCGTCGTACGCTGCTTGGGCGGAATCGTGGCGAAGTAGCTTACCAGCGCGCGGGCCAGCCCGGGCAGCGCGTCGGTGTTCCAATACTGCGGGTCGATCTGTTCGAGCGCGGCGATCGCCGCATCGCGATCTACGTCGTTCACCACGAAATGGGCCAGTTTTTCGAACACCTCACGCTCGTGCCCCGCCGCAACGTGCGTGATGGCCTCGATCGCCGCCCGACGTACCAGCGCGCGCGGGTCGCCGTCGACTTCGATGCGAACGTAGCGATCCGGCGCCGGAATGTCCGTTTGCTGGAAAACGGGCTGACGCTTTCCGTTCAGCACCGACAACGTGAACCCGTCGAGCCGTTTGCCAAGACGATCGCCGCCGCCCTCATTCCGGTTCCAAACCACCACGGCCTCGATGGGCACTTCGCGCCCCAGATCCAGTTCCCACCAGGGGTCGGCCACATTGCCGCGGGTGTGCGTTTGCCCGCCGTCACCGAAGCGCCCGCTCTTATTGCCGTCGATGGCCCGTTGGGCCCAACCACCAAAGGCGGTGCTATGCTGCTTCGCCTTGCCTCGTGGCGCGATGTTCTTTCCGTTGCTGTACACCTCGACCTCGGCCAAAGTGAGTGTTCGCTGCGCGCCCGGCAGTTCGATTCGCACGTAGCGCCCCAGCCCTTGCGGTCGGTTGTGGCTTTGGATGGCCAACGGCTTGGGCAGGTCGTCCAACAACGGTGCCACGCGATCATAGAGCGAGTTGCGCAGCGAGTCGTCTGGAACCAGCGGAATGGCGGCCAGCAGATCGAGCAACGCGCCGATGCTCTGCGTTACCTCGGGCCACAACCGCTCGACGCCTCCGTCGGCTTTGATCAACGCTGCATACGCTGCCCGACGACCGGCGTCGTGGGCGCCTTGCGTGGCCAGCCGCTGCAATTGTTTACGGTGCCTTTGCAAATCGGTGGCCGCGCGATCGACCAGCAAACGCCCGAGCCCCGCGACCGCCGCGGCTGCCGCCTCATCGCTCTGACGATCAAGCGAATCGAGCACCGCGAGCAGTTCGGCGGTTTCGTCACGCCCACGCCGCTCGGCCAGCCGCGACAGCGCCGCACGCCGCGCCGATGTGGGGGTATCAGGTCGGGTCAGCAGCGCGAGGTCCACGCGCTCGCTCGGTGGCAAATGGGTCAATGCGTCGGTCGGCAGTCGATCCAGAAGATATGCAATGCCCGCTTCGTTGTTGGCCGCAAATGGGCGCCCGGCCAGCACGGCCGGTTTCCAATACGGTTCCAAGGTGTTGATCGTTTCTTTCAACACGTAATCCAAATAGTAGTCGGTCGGGTGCTCGAGCACTTCGAGCGCTACTTCGGCGGCCTCTGCGTTGGCAAAAAAGCTGCACGCCAGCACGGCCTCGAGCCGCACCCGCGGATGCTCATCGTGAATTTGTGTTTTCACCAGTTGCAGTGCGTCGCTCACTTCATCGCGCCAGTAGCGCAACACCCGCGTGGCCGCAGCGCGTGCCCGCGGCTCGGGCGAACGCAGCATTTGCCTTAACAACTCGGGTTCCACAACGTTGATCGTCTGGTAAACCCACAGCGCCTCGAGCAGGTGGTGCTGATACTGCGGGTCCGAGGCGTCCAGCCCGGCAATCCAGCGTTTCAGCTCCGCGGCCACGCGTGCCGGATCGTGCTCGCGCAGCTCGCGGCGCACCCGATAGCGCGTGCGGTCTTCGTAGCTTTTCAGCAAATCGAGCAGCGCGGCGATGGGCTGCCCGGCAATTTTCGGCGCTTTGAGCAGTGGCCGCTTCTTGTAAGTGATTCGCCAAATGCGCCCATGACGGTGGTCGCGCCGCTCGTCGCGCAGCGAATACTGCATGTGCCCGATCAGCGGGTTGAACCAATCCACCACGTACAGCGCCCCGTCCGGACCGAACTGCAAATCGACCGGCCGGAAATTGATGTCCATCGATTCGAGCAGCGGCTCCAGCTCTTTCGACGTGAAGCCCGATCCTTCTTCGATGATGCGGTGCTGCTTGATGCCCTGGAACCCGATGCAGTTGTTGATCAAAAACACGCCCTGCGCCTCGGGCGGAAAGTGCCGGCTGGCCACAATCTCGCAGCCCGCCGTCGGCCGCACCCGCGAGGTAAACACCTTCATCGACGCATGCTTGTTCGGATAGTCGACGTGCCCCGTAATGGCCGTGCCGAAGTAGTTCGCCCCGCCCGAGGCGTCGGCAATGAAGTTTTGTCCCCAGCGGTCGAACACGTGGCCCCACGGGTTGGCAAACGGGTACGACACGAACACCTCGAGCCGAAATCGTCGCGGCTTGTAACGAAACACGCCGGCATATTCCAGCCGCACCGGCCCATAGGGCGTTTCTACCTGCGAGTGGTGGAACGTGCCCTCCTGAAAGTAAAGCGCCCCGCCCGGCCCCCACGTAAACGCGCTGATGGCATGATGGCTGTCTTCGGTGCCGAAGCCGTGCAAAATCACCTCGCGCACGTCGGCCACATCGTCGCCGTCGGTGTCTTTCACAAACAGCAGATTCGGCTGTTGGGCAATGTAGGCCCCACCGTCGCCCAGTTCGAAACCGGTGGGTAAATACAGCCCGTCCACAAACACCTTGTGCCGGTCGGCCCGCCCGTCGCCGTCTGTGTCTTCGAGAATAATCAGCTTGTCGTCCGGCGGCGTGCCCGGCAAATAGTGCGGATACGTGGGCATGGTGGCCACCCACATCCGGCCCTGCGCGTCGAAGGTGAGCGATACCGGATTGTCGAGCGGAAAATCCTTTTCCGAGGCGAACAGGTTCACCTCGTAGCCTTCGGCCACTTTCAGCCGTTTCAGCGCCACCTGCGGGTCGACCGATTCGAGCGATACCTGACCGCCCCGGTTCGGTTCCACCAGCTTTGGTTTCCGCTCTTCAGCCCGTGCTGCTGCGTTCAACCCGGCCATGGTGGCCAAAGCCAGTGCCATCAGCAGGGCGCCCCACCGTTTCGGTCGCCCAGCGGTTCGCAAACATCCGGCGCGATACAAACTTCGCACGCGCTGCCTCGGGTCGGTCCAGTCGAGCATGATGCCAGGTATTCTTGTTCTCGAGAGCTTTTATTTGACTTCTGTTTGAACCAGCGTGCGAACCGACCGTCTTCGATTCGCACGGTAGAAAAAAACGAAACACGCCGGGCCCCACCGCGGCTTGCTACTTGCTTTGGGCCGGGCTCAGTTCGCAGTGCAGCGTTTGCGCCGGCTGCGATTGGCTATGGATCTTCCGGTCCAGCTCGGCCACCATCGCGTCGAGCTGCTGCATCTCTTTGGGAAAATTCACCACGCCAAACGGCTCTTTACGTCGGCCGTAAATGTATTCTCCATTCACCGGACGCCAGCGGTAAAAGAACTGCTCGTTCTTTTCGTTCACCGTTTCACGCAAACGTTCGGCCTTCTCGAACACCGGCCCCGAGGCGAGCCGCACGCCGCGGTTCCATTGGTCGGCATCGGCCGTGGCCACTTCGTGCCCGTTCATCTCGAGCCGATAGCGACCCGGCTTCAGGCCACGCACCACGATTCGCGGCAGTTGGTCGCGCACCGGTTTGTGCAACCGCGCGCCGGCCGGTGGTGGCAACGGCAATTTCAGATCGTTGATCTCCAGCACAATCGTCGTTCCTCGGCGCTCGGCCGGCGGCACGCGTGCTCCCTTGGCTTGGGTTTGCAGCGTGGCGGCGTCAATTTCCACTTGCCACGGCTGCCCCATACCAAGCTGTCGCAGCATGGCC
>WGDQ01000793.1 GCA_015493185.1 Planctomycetaceae bacterium | reverse complement strand
GTGACACGCGACGCCGTGCGTTTGCCGCGTGCTGTGCTCGTGCGGATCGAGCGGGCCTTCGCGTTGTGCCGACAGGGGACGCCTGAGCCACGACCCTCCGGCCGAGGCCCGTTGTTCTGGGGCAATCGCGTGGTTATTCCATTGCGGTATCAAACGTGTCGGCTGTCGAATCCGGGCTGCTGGACTATCGCGTTGCTGCTGAAAGTTGACAGCGTTGATGCGTGCCGTTAGTCTAGGATTTAACTAGGGTTATTGTCGAAATGCTGCATCCGGTCGGATGAGGCGTCGACATAGCTCTAGGGTCTCCCTTCCACGCACGTTTGCCGTTGCCTTATCGACCGATTACGGTGTGGGCGAGGAGAAGAGGTTTCGTGTCGCGGGCCCGCTGACGGACGCACTGCCTGAGCGCGGAAACAGCGGCCACAGCTCAGCGATATCGCCTTGCCAGAAATTGTCGGTGAACACCGCTGCACGAATGTGAAGCGGCTTGGCGGCTCTAGACGCAGGCGCATGGCTGGTATCGTTGCCTGTTGTACGCAACGCTGCTCGAGCGGGTCCTGGCTGAATTGGTGCGTTCGGCTCGTTCTACGCGCCGAAGACGTTTTCTGCGGTTTGCCAGGCCGATCGACCGGGGCTGCGTCGGCTGTGTTTCTCGGCAAACGATCCGCTTTGCCGATCCACCACAGATCTTGTTCACTTCCTCGTCTTGTCAGTCGAAGGTTCCAGAATGTCGACGAGCATGGGCAATTTTGCCGAGATTTTGATTCGCCAGGGTGTGATTAGCCCGGAGCAATTGGCCGAAGCGGAGCAAATGGCCAAGGGCGCCGATATGAAGGTTGGCGATGCACTGATCCGACTCGGCTACGCCACGGGCGAAGAAGTCGTTCGGGCGATCGCCCAGGAGCATGGGCTCGAATATGTGGATTTGAACGAGGTGGTGATTCCCCCCTCGGTCGTGGAGCTTGTGCCCGAGTCGGTTGCTCGCGAAAACGCCATTTTGCCATTGGCTGAAATGGACGGGGCGCTCAAGGTGATCGTCAGCGATCCGCAGGATTACGACACGCTGGATAAGCTGCGATTTATTCTCAATCGCCAAGTAGAGATTGCTCTGGCCCCGCGAGAAAACATTCTCGAGGCGATCAACCGCCACTACGGTCAAACCGAGGGTGAAAGCGCCGACTCCATGTTGCAGGAGTTTACCGATACGGCGATCGACTTCACCGAGACCGAAGACGAAACCGGTCAGGACGAGGAGGTGATCGACGAATCGGCCGCCCCGATTGTGCGGCTCGTGCATTTGATCGTTAGCGAAGCAGTGCAGCTACGCGCTTCGGATATCCATATCGAACCGTTTGAAGATCGGGTTCGGGTTCGTTATCGGATCGACGGGGTTCTGGTCGAGCGCGATAGTCCGCCACGGCGTCTGCTGGGTGCGATCCTGTCTCGCATCAAAATTATGGCCAATATGGATATTGCCGAGCGGCGTCGCCCGCAGGATGGCCGCATCAAGCTCACTGTGGGAAACAAGAGCCTCGACTTCCGCGTGAGCGTGTTGCCGACAAACCACGGCCAGTCGGTCGTGATGCGGATCTTGGATAAAGACAGCATCAAAGTGGGTGTTCGGCAGCTTGGCATGTCGGAGGAAACGTACAATCAGTTTACCAGTTTGATCCGACGACCGAACGGCATCATTCTTGTGACGGGGCCGACCGGCTCTGGGAAGACGACCACGCTATATGCCGCGCTGAACGAGTTGAATCGACCTGATCGAAAGATCATCACGGCCGAGGATCCGGTGGAATACTACCTGCCGGGCGTGAATCAGGTCGAGGTGCGGCACAGCATTGGATTGGAT
Source organism: Planctomycetaceae bacterium (assembly GCA_015493185.1). GTDB lineage: Bacteria > Planctomycetota > Planctomycetia > Pirellulales > JAEUIK01 > WGDQ01. The sequence goes on along the minus strand of WGDQ01000793.1, from coordinate 5,701 downwards.
TTTGCCCGGATCATCCGCGCCATGCTCCGCCAGGCTCCGAATGTGATTTTGGTGGGCGAGATGCGCGACTCTGAAACAGCAGAGATGGGAATCCAGGCTTCTTTGACTGGACACTTGGTTTTCAGTACACTGCATACGAACGATGCGCCCGGTGCTGTTACACGCATGGTCGACATGGGTGTTCCCGCCTATCTTGTGGCTAGCAGCGTCATCGCTGTCTTGGCGCAGCGGTTGGTGCGCGTGGTTTGCACGAAATGCAAGCAACCGTACACACCGAGCGAGTCGGTTTTGAAGGCAGCCGGTATTCGGCCGGAGTTGGCTGCTCGGGCGAAGTTCATGCGCGGCAAAGGATGCGGAAACTGCCAACGCAGTGGCTACCGCGGGCGCATCGGTATTTATGAACTGATGTTGATGACTTCGAAAATTCGGGAGTTGGCCTTCAAGGGAGCGTCCACTCAAGAAATTCGCCGTGCGGCCATAGCCCAAGGCATGAAAACACTTTACACCGACGGCATGATCAAAGCCATGAAGGGGATAACCACCATCGACGAGGTGTTCCGGGTGGCGAAGCGGACTTCGTCGGAAGGTTGAGATGTATTGTGAACAGCGGTCGGTGTGATCGGATGGAGTGCGATTCGACCTCGGTTTTTCCGGCATGTGTGGGCGGCAGCGCCACTACAGAAGGCCGAATGAACGAGGATTGCGGGCCACTGGTTGCGGGGCGACGCACGTACACATGCGCCGGCGATAAGACACAGCGTGACAGAGGTTGGTTCGAAAAACCATTTGGGGCTGTGACTTGTGTGCTAGGTTGCCTATTTTGACAAATGGCTTGTTCCGTGGAGAGCTCGCGCGAACAATCGGGCATCGCGGGGGCCTTCTCTATCGAATTCGACCCTATCACTCATCTGCAACCCCCATCGGTTGCTGCGAGCAACCGGCAGCGGTGTTTTGACTATTTTGCGGCGCGGGCTAGCGAGGGCTGGTCGGCCCACAGCCGGCCCGACGCCCTTCCGTCAGGTGCGTTTTGTACAGCGGCGCTTGTTTGACGGGGGCCTGTTCGCTGTTGCATTACTTGTAGTTGGTATTCCAGCAGAACGGCGGTGGTAGTGCGTTGCCCACTGTGGAGGCGACGCGGTTCGCTGCGGAGCAGGATCCTGACTTCAGGACAGAACGCGGAACACGACTAGAAGAAGAGGTTACGTCGGCGGGCGCGACCCAGGCCGTCGGCGCGAGAAAGGCTCTCTATGGGTACCCTTCTGATCGATAAGCTCCTGCAAACCGTGGTTTCGCAGGGGATCAGCGATTTGCACATCACCGTGGGGCAGCCACCGGTGGTCCGGCTCGACGGCCATCTGCGTCGTTTAGAAACCAAGGTGCTCGAGCCCGAAGACACCGTGGCGCTGATGAAAAGCATTACGCCCGAGCGGTGTCAGCAAGAGCTGCAAGAGGTGGGCGGAACCGACTTCGGCTTTGCTTTTGGCGATGCAGCTCGGTTCCGTGTGGCTGTGTTCAAGCAGCGCGGCAACATCGGTATGGTGCTGCGGCAAATTCCGAACAAGTTTCTTTCGTTCGAACAGCTTGGTTTGCCGCCGGTGGTCCGCGATCTGGTGATGCGAACGCGAGGGTTGTTTCTGGTCACCGGGCCTACCGGTTCTGGAAAAAGCACCTCGCTGGCCAGCATGATCAACTATTTGAACGAAACGATCGACCATCACATCATCACGATCGAAGACCCCATCGAGTTTTATCATCAGCACAAAAAGTCGACGATCAACCAGCGAGAAATTGGGGTCGACGTACCGAGTTTTCCCGAGGCCATTCGCCGCGCGTTGCGGATGGATCCCGACGTAATTCTTGTGGGCGAAATGCGGGATTTGGAAACCATCGAGGCAGCTATTACGGCTGCCGAAACAGGCCACGTCGTGTTTGGCACACTGCACACAACCAGTGCGGAAGGCACGGTGAACCGCATCATCGACGTTTTTCCGACAACGCAACAAGAGCAAATTCGTGTGCAGCTTTCGACGTCGATCATCGGTGTGTTGTCGCAACAGCTTCTGCCGAAGAAGGGCGGTGGTCGCGTGGCGGCTTTCGAAATGCTGGTGGTCACGCCGGCCATTGCCAACCTGATTCGGGAAAATAAGACGTTCCGTATCACCTCGTCGATCCAAACCGGGGCCAAGTTCGGCATGCAACTGCTGGACGACCACTTATTCGACTTGTGGCGCAAGGGGCTGGTTGACAAAGACGACGTGCTGATGAAGGCCAATAAGCCCGACGAGCTGGCCCAGCGCATTGCCAAGGCCGAGAAGGGATTGTTCGACGACGAACAGGAAACGCGTGAGAAAGCCGCGGCTCGTTGAGCTTGGCCTCGTTTCAGTCGCCGCGTCGACGCCGCCGCCTACGGCGTTGGAGAAAAAAACCGACCGAGGTTACGAAAAAACCGGCAGCGAACCACCATACCCCGCTTCACAATTTCAGGCAGGACAAACCATATATGGCCATTCGGCGTTTGGGACAAATTCTGGTCGATCTCGGTTTCATCACCGACGAACAGCTCGAAATGTTGCTTGAAGAACAGCAGCAGCGGCCCGGCGAGCTGTTGGGCAAGGTGGCCGAGAGCATGGGCCTGATTACCGATGAGCAGTTGGCCCAAGCGCTGGCAGAGCAAATGAACATGCAGGTGGTCAACCTTTCCGAGGTGACCATTCCGCAGGAGGTGCTCAACTACGTTTCTGAGCCCATGGCCCAGCTTTACAAGATTGTGCCGCTCAGCTTTCGCGACAACACGCTCACGGTGGCCATGGCTGAGCCGCAGAAGCTCTCCATCTTGGACGAGCTGCGCAACTTTCTGGGTTACGATGTGCGCGGTGTGGTGGCGACCGAACGCGACGTGATGGCCGCGCTCGATCGTTACTACGCGGCCAGTGGCGAAAGCGTCGAAGCCCTGGTTGGCGAAATGGAAGAAGACGCCGATCTGGCAGCCGCGGCCGAGGCCATGGGAGAAGACGGGGCCATCGACCTTACCAGTGTCGAGGCCCTGGCCGATAGCGCGCCGGTGCGCAAGCTGCTCAATATGGTGCTCTTGCTGGCTATTAAAGAACACGCCAGCGACTTGCATTTCGAGCCGTTCGAAGACGAGTTCAAAATCCGCATCAAGGCCGACGGCGTGTTGTACGAATTGGTGCCCCCGCCGCGGCATCTGGCGTTCGCCATCACCACCCGCATCAAAGTGATGGCCAATCTCGACATTGCCGAGCGCCGCTTGCCGCAAGACGGCCGAATCGAGCTCACCGTAGGAGGCCATCCGGTCGACTTGCGTGTGAGCGTGCTGCCCACCATGTTTGGCGAAAGCGTGGTCATGCGAGTGCTGGACCGCTCGGTCGTATCGCTCGATCTCAATGCCGTGGGAATGGATGCCACCACGTTGCAAGCCTTTCGCAATGTGATCAGCAAACCCAACGGCATTGTGCTTGTTACCGGTCCTACCGGGTCGGGAAAAACCACCACGCTCTATTCGGCCTTGAACGAGCTGAATACCGTTGAAGACAAACTCATCACGACCGAAGATCCCATCGAATACGATATCGACGGCATCGTTCAGGTGCCCATCAATCCGGACATCGGCGTCACGTTCGCCTCGTGTTTGCGGGCCATTCTGCGGCAAGATCCCGACAAAATCCTCGTTGGTGAAATTCGCGATCTGGAAACGGCCGAAATCGCCGTGCAGGCATCGCTCACCGGCCACATGGTGTTCAGCACGCTGCACACCAACGATGCTCCTAGCACCATTGCCCGCATGCGCGATATGGGCGTACCGCCATTTCTGCTCACGGCCACGGTCGAGGCCATTTTGGCCCAGCGCCTCGTGCGACGCATTTGCACGCAATGCCGCGAAGAAATCGAGCCCAGCGAAGGCATGCTGGCCGATTTGGGCCTCGAGCCTGAAGATGTGGCCGACAAGAAGTTTTATCGTGGCCGTGGTTGCGAGGCTTGCAACAACACGGGCTACAAGGGCCGCGTGGGGCTGTTCGAGCTGATGATTATGAACGACGAGTTGCGCGAAATGATTTTGAACAACTGCACCACCGACGAGCTGCGCGATGCGGCCCGTGGCTTTGGAATGGTCACGTTGCGCGATGCCGGCATGACGCAAGCCTACAACGGCATCACCACGCTCGAAGAAGTGGTGCGCGAAACGATTATCGAATCTTGATCGAAGCGGACAACTGAATTCTGGCTTGCGCGCGACGCATCCTACACGCGCCGCTCGCCCTCTCTGCACAGGACGACACGATCATGCCGACCTTCCAATACGAGGCCATGGATGCCACGGGCCAGGAAATCAAAGACGTTATCGACGCCGCCAGTGAAGAAGAGGCCCAGGCCACGATCCGGCAAATGGGCTACTTCGTCACCAAGATCTCGGTCAAAAAAACGCGCAAGGCGGCCGCCAAAAAGAAAAGCGATAAGAAGGGCAAAACCTTTGCCATCGGCGGCGTGTCGTCCAAGCAGCTAACCACCTTCACGCGCCAGCTTTCCATTCTGCAAGATGCCGGCCTGCCCATTCTGCGAAGCCTGCGCATTCTCGAAGGCCAGTCGAAGCCCGGCCGTTTGAAAAACGCCCTGATCGACATCTGCGAAGATATCGAAAGCGGTTCCACCCTTTCCGAGGCCATGGCCAAGCAAACCAAGGCCTTCGACCGGCTTTATGTCAACATGATCAAGGCCGGCGAGGCGGGCGGTGCGCTCGAGGTCATTCTGCAACGATTGGCCGAGTTTCAAGAGCGCAGCGAGGCCCTCAAGCGCAAGGTCAAGGGCGCGATGGTCTACCCCATCGTGGTTGTCATGGTGGCCGTGGGCATTTTGATTTTCATCATGACGTTCATCGTGCCGAAGTTCAAAGCCATCTTTGCCGACTTCGGTACTGAGCTGCCCGTGCTTACGGAAATTCTCATCACCACGTCGAACCTGATCCTGAAATACTTTTATCTCATTCCTTTGGTTCCCATCTCGTTGTGGCTGTTGGTGAAGCTCATTTCCAAGTTCAAGGCGGGCCGCTTCGGTTGGCACTTGTTTTTGCTCAAAATGCCGATCTTCGGCCAGTTGGTCGAAAAGAACATCGTGGCCCGCACCACGCGCACCTTGGGCACGCTCGTGGCCAGCGGCGTGCCCATTCTCGAGGCGCTCAACATCGCTCGCGAAACCAGCGGCAATGCCGTATTCGAAAATATGTATGGCCGCATCTACGACGCCATTCGCGAGGGCGAGTCGATCGCCCGACCGATGAAAGAGCATTCGCGCCCCGGCTTCCATCCGGTGACGCTGTTCTTCTGGATCCTCTTCATCGGCGGACCGATCGGCGTGCTCATGTATTTGCTGCGGATGAACAGCCGCATTGTCGACGACCTGGTGGTCAATATGGTCGACGTGGGCGAAGAAACCGGTGAACTGGACGTCATGTTGTATAAAGTGGCCGACACCTACGACGACGAAGTGGCCGTGCTCACCGAAAGCCTGGTCAGCCTGCTCGAACCGCTGCTGATCATGTTCCTCGGCGGCATGGTGGGCTTCATCGTCATTGCCTTGTTCCTGCCGTTGATCAAGTTGATTGGCGAATTGAGTTGACGTGGCGGTCCGCCGCGCTGGGCCAGTCGGCCTGGCCGTGTGCCGCTACGCGGAAAAAAATGGTTGCCTC
>WGDQ01000792.1 GCA_015493185.1 Planctomycetaceae bacterium | reverse complement strand
TTGATACCTTGGGGCCGGCCTATAAGAAGCAAACGCTCGAACCGAATGCGAGCGGGCAATATGTGGCGAAAGTCAAGCAGCCCACCAAAGGCTATCGGGCATACTTCGTCGAGCTGGTTTACGACATCGGCGCCCCGTACGATTGGAAGGTGACCACGCCTGTGCGCGTGACGCCCGACGTGCTGCCGTATCGCGACAAAGACCCGACCGCCGTCAAGCGCTCGCGCCGAAAACGCAGCCGCAAATAGCGAAAACGGTGGATCGCCGCCGCTGCTGCACGGGCGAGCGCAACCACGAAAAAGGCTGCATCGCCGTGGTCACAGGCCGCCGCGCGAAGATGGGGCGGCCTGTGACTGTGGCATGTGGTTTCTGGGCGGTGAGTCATGTCGCCGTGGTTTCTGCTGGCCGCCGTTCTGGTTTTTGCGAAGACGAAAGGCTGACGTGGAACTGAAAGATCGCGTGGCAGTTGTCACGGGCGGCGGGCGCGGGATTGGCGAAGCCCTCTGCCGCCGGTTTGCGCAGGAAGGCGCGGCGGTGGTGGTGGCCGACTTGGACGAGGCCGCCGCAAAGCAGGTGGCCGAAACGATCGGCGGTCTGCCGGTGCGAACCGATGTCGCGCGGCCCGAGGAAGTTCAGAGCCTGGTTGAGCAAACGCTCGGACGGTATGGTCGCGTTGATCTGTTTTGTTCCAATGCCGGCATCGAAACCGGTGGCGATGTTGATGCGCCCGACGAGGATTGGGAGCGCATTTGGCGCGTGAACGTGATGGGCCACGTGTATGCGGCCCGGGCTGTGTTGCCGCACATGGTGGCTCGCGGCGAAGGCTACTTGCTGCAAACCGCATCGGCCGCCGGGCTGCTCACACAGATTGCCTCGGCCCCCTATTCGGTTACGAAGCATGCCGCCGTGGCGCTGGCTGAATGGATTGCCATCCGCTACGGCAAGGCGGGCATCCGGGTTTCTTGTCTTTGTCCACAAGGGGTGCGGACCAGCATGCTGCTCGACGCACCGGACGAGGGAATTCGTAACTACCTGCTGCCCGAAGCGCTCGATCCGGCCGAGGTGGCCGAGGCTGTGGTTCAGGGGCTCGCGGAGGAACGGTTCTTGATTTTGCCGCATCCCGAGGTGGCCACGTTCTTCCGCCACAAAGCAACCGACTACGACCGCTGGCTGCGCGGCATGCAGCGGCTGAACCAGCAGCTCTACGGTCTGGACGGTGAAGCCGACACGGCGCCGCATCAAAGCTGAAACGCTTTCCCTCCGCCGGAGCGGTGGCATATGCCGGCCGCGCGATGCCCTCTCATTATGCTGAGCGGGGCACCCGTCCGTGTGTGGCCAATGCGCGACGCTGCGATTGTGATATCGCGGTCCGGGGGCGCTGCCGCTGGGTGGTTCAATGGTTGCTGCGGTGCGTGCTTGCGCGCGAAGGCGATTGCTCGACGCAAGACGGGGTTGCTCGGCGCACGAAGGGGCGATTGCTCGACGCGCGACGGGTTTGCTGCGACGGTGTCGGTGTGGGGCTTGGCGAGTAGTGGAATCGGTCTTTCGAGACGGCGGGCTCTGTGTGGGAAGTGCGCCGTTTGGGCCGTACGCGGGCATGAGAGCGTAAACGATGCACGGGTGCAAAGGATAAAAGGGGGCAAAAAAAGATAGCCGGCAGGCGGCCGAGAGCGCGGGGCACGATCTCCAGCCTGCCTGCCGGCTTACACCGGGATTCCGCTTATTTCGCTTTGCCTGGCTATTGCCTGGCTACGGGATTTCGTCGTTCAGGTGTCTGTTGTGATTTGCTGATTCTGGTTACGGGCTTGCCGTCGGATGTTGGTCGTTGTTGGCGACGGGGTAGTAGTGGCCCGAATGGCCCGCGAATGCGGCAACCTTGAGCGGACCGAACGCCGCGGTGTTGTCATCCAACGGGCTGAGGTCCAAGGTTGACGACGTTGCGGCTTATCCTTGAATCACGATCGTTTCAGAGTGCTTTGACTTCCTGCGGTTCGATCCAGACGAATTGCCCCTCGCGTTTGAGCACCTGACCCACGACCTCAAGCGGCACGCCGTCGAAACGGCGCTCGTAAAGTTGCGGATAGCGTTTGTGTGCGTCTTCAACGATGAATACCGTGCCGTCGTCGGTGGTGACGGCCAGGCCGAGCTCGTCGGGATCGCGGAGCGGATGCTGGCCGTAGTCGCAGCCGGCACAGCCGCTTTTGCCACGAACGCGAACCAACGATGCCGCGGTCGCACCACTGGTTGAAGT
>WGDQ01000791.1 GCA_015493185.1 Planctomycetaceae bacterium | reverse complement strand
GTAGAACCGAACGTCGATTCAGCCGGCCTTTCCGACGTTTGTCGGTGGCATGCCGAGCGGCTTTTCGAGACGCCTTCGCATTTTCGAGGCCGCCTTCGCACAAGATGCCAACGCGTGCAGCTAGGTCGGCGCGTCGCCCACGTTCGTTCCATCGCTTTGATAACGCGCGGCTACACCGGCAAGAGCAGTGAGAAGGGCGAGAACGTTCTGACCACGGGCATTGCCACCGTGGCGAACAGGCCGGCCTGGCTGGTACGATGGGCCTCTGAGAAGTTGGGACGGTGGGCAGATCGTCCTCGGACGATACCGGTTGGCGGCAGGTGAGCTGGCAGCAAACGGGAAGCCCTTGCGAATGGTTCGACATTGCGTCACGTACGGACCGTGGTTGGTTGCGCTGGTGGCCACGATCGGCGTGTTGGGTACGTTGTCGCCGTCCAATGGGCCTGGAATCACGGTTGACGAGTACTACGATGTTGCGGCCGGCAAAAAACTGGTGCAAACCTGGCTGCGCGATCCGCTGGGTTTCTTCCGTTTCGAAACCATCGAAGCCACCTTCGGACCGCTGACACGCCATCCGCCGCTCGGACGATGGCTGCTGGGTTGGGCGCATGCCCTGGTCGACGTGCGGCCCGACGAGCCGCAGTCGGTGTCGGTCGTTGGCGGCCGCATTGCGCCGGCCGTCTCGTTTGGCCTGCTGATTGCGCTGCTCGGATGGTTCACGTCGCGTGCGGCCGGGCCGGTGGCCGGACTGGCGGCGGCCGCTTCGGTGGCAGTGGTGCCGCGGCTGTTCGGCCACGCCCACTTTGCCACGCTCGATATGATGACCGCCTTGTTCTGGATTGCCGCTCTTTTCACGCTCGCTGAGGTGGTTGAGAAACGCGGTTCCCTGGCCGGTTATCTGCTGGCCGGCTTTGTTTGGGGGCTGGCCCTGCTGGTGAAAATGCACGGTGTGTTGCTCATTGGGCCGGGCACCGTGCTGCTGGCGTGGTTTTTGCGCCGTCGGGCCTTGGGGCCGTGGTTCGTGTGGTGCGCGTCGGCAGGTGTTACGTTTTTCGCGGGCTGGCCCTGGCTTTGGCCCGAACCCTGGACCCGGCTGCGTGAATTTCTGGGCACTTCGACCGATCGGGCGGCACTTCATGTTTACTATCTAGGCCGTGTGTGGTCGGACCAACAGGTGCCGTGGCACTATGCCTGGTTGATGTTTGTGGCAACGATGCCATTGGGGCTGCTGGTTTTGGGGGTGCTTGGCGCGTGGGAAGGACGCGGGCGTTGGATCGCGCGGCCTCGATTCGCGGGCGTGGCGCTTGGTGGGGTCGGCATGTTGATCGTTTTCAGCTTGCCGGGTGTGCCGGTTTACGACGGCGTGCGTTTGTTCTTGATGGTGCCCGCCCTGTGGGCGTTCGTGGTCGGAATTGGTGTGGCCCGGTTGGCCGCAAGCGTGCGGGCGATGTGGCAGTGGGGAAACCCGCGGCTGCCCGACGCGACATTGGCCGTTTTGCTGCTGGTGCAAGGCATCGGCATTGTCGCCCTGCATCCGTTTTACCTGAGTCACTACAGCTTGCTGGTCGGTTCGTTGCCCGGGGCCATGCGGCTGGGCTTTGAAGCCACGTATTGGGGAGATGCGATCGACGGCACGTTGCTTCGCGCGACGGCGCAACACGCTGCCGGGCGCGATGTGTTGTTCGCTCCGCACCTGGCGCCCTTTCAGGCGGCAGCGGCCAACGTATCGTCGGCCGAGTTGATCGAGCATCGCGTTCGACTGGTGGGTTGGGACGCCACGGCACCGGCTGCGGCCGCCAATTGCCGATGGGCATTGGTTTATCGACGCCGGGCTGATGTGGACGATGCGCAATTTGTGCTCGACTTTGGTACGGTGGTGGCCGAGTCGGCCCGACAGGGAGAATGGTTGGCGCGGTTGTACCGCTTGCCGTCGCCGGCTGCCAAGCTTTATCAGAAGTGGAAGTAGAAGCTTCGCGACCGGACAGAAATCGAGGCGTCCGATGATTTCGGTGTTAATGCATGCACCGTTTCGCGGTTAGTACATATCGAGATCGACTAGCGAACATCGGCGCGACCCAGCGGGTGTACCGTGCGCCGGACAGGGCATACGCCGTTTTGCGCTGATGTAACCCCGCCTCTAGACGCAAGTTAGGCGGGCCTTACAATGGGAGAACGCCCCGCACTTTGGGGGGCAGAAACACCGCGATGTCGTGGCAAGGGCAAGGCGTCTTCTAAATGGCCGAACGATTCACCCACTTCGACGAGCAGGGCGCCAGTCGGATGGTGGACGTTGGCGACAAGCCGGTTACGGCCCGCATGGCTCGTGCCGCCGCTCAGGTGCGCATGCGGCCTGAAACACTCACGCGAATTCGCGACCGGCGGCTTCAGAAGGGCGATGTGCTGGAGGTTGCCCGACTGGCGGGCATTATGGCCGCGAAGCGGACCGGTGAGTTGATTCCCCTGTGCCACCCGTTGCCGCTGGATGCTGTGGAGATCGGTTTTTCATTTTCCGACCCGACGACGTTGCGCATCGAGGCAACCGTTCGAGTGACGGCTCGAACCGGAGTGGAAATGGAAGCGCTCACGGCCGCAAGCGTCGCGGCACTTACCGTGTACGACATGTGCAAAGCGGTCGATCGCGAAATGATTCTGGGCGAAATCTGCCTGCTCGAAAAGCAAGGTGGTCGCAGTGGGCACTTCCGCCGCGACGACTCCCTGAATCAGCACGGCGAAGAGGATACCGCAGCGCAATAGCGCGGCGCCAAACGAACCACCGATTTTTACGCGCCAAACCCGGAACGCGATCCGGAAGGTTGGAAATGCACGAAGCAGTGGAACCCCCGCGCGACGTCGGATCGATTGTCGCCGCCATTTACGCCCCGATCCGCGACGATCTGAAACGTGTGGAAGAGATTCTCCAACGCCATCTGCGAGCCGACGATCCGTTTGTCGACCAAATGGTACGCCACTGCGCCACGTTGGGTGGCAAGCGTCTGCGGCCCGCCTTGGTGCTGCTGGTGGCGCAGGCCGTGGGCCGCGTAGAGCCGGAACACCACGTGGTGGCGGCCGTGCTGGAGATGATCCATACGGCCACACTGGTTCACGACGATGTGCTGGACGAAGCCAGCGTGCGACGCCATCGTCCTACGGCAAACGCGCAGTGGGACAATAAAGCCAGTGTGTTGCTGGGCGATTTCCTGTTCACGCACGCCTTTTATCTGGCCAGCACGCTCGATTCTACGTTTGCGTGCCGCACGATTGGCCAATCGACGAATATCGTGTGCGAAGGTGAGCTTCGGCAGGTGGGCAGCCGTGGCCGGTTCGATGTTGATGAAGCCGAGTACTTGGCCATGATCGAGGCCAAGACGGCCGAACTATGTGCCTGCTGTTGCCGTTTGGGCGCGCACTACGCCGGAGCAGAAGCGGCTTTAACCGACACACTATCTGAATACGGCCGTTTGTTCGGCATCGCCTTTCAGATTACTGACGATTTGCTCGACATGCTGGGCGACGAGCACGCCACGGGCAAGTCGCTGGGCACGGATCTCGAACAGTTGAAACCGACGCTGCCGCTGATCCGTCTGCTGCAACAGCTCGAACCCGATCAGCGGCAACGCCTCGAAGAAGGATTGCTCGCGCCAGAGGCCGATCGTCGGACGGTTTTGAACCTGTGGCTCGGGCAAAGCGATGCGTTGCAGTACTCGCGGCAGCGCGCGATCGACTATGCCGAGGCGGCCCGCGAGCAACTGAAGCCGCTTGCTGCCAGCCCGGCCCGCGACGTACTGCACAAACTGTGCGACTTCGTCATCGAACGAAATGCCTAGCCGCGCTGCCAGCCGTGGTCCGGTTTGGATCAACCAACGTCCGTGCCAAGAAGTTGCTGCGAGGCACGTGCATTGTCGCTGGCCTCAAGAATGCTGTGGGCAGGATGCTGCGGTGCTACGTTCGCCGTGGGTCGGAGCCATCGAGCATGGGGCTCACCTCGTCGACAAAGTCGCGAACGTCCTGGAACTCGCGATAAACGCTGGCGAATCGGACGAACGCCACCTGGTCGATTTCACGTAGTTGTTCCATCACCAGCTCGCCAATGACGCGGCTCTCTACCTCCGAGTCGAACGACGAATAAACTTCGTTTTCCACCGTCGAGATGATCGCCTCGATCTGCGGTTCGCTAACGGGCCGTTTCCAGCAGGCGATCTCGATTCCCTTCTTGATTTTCTCACGCTTGAACGGCACACGCCCGCCATCTTTCTTGATCACTTTGATCAAGGGGTCTTCCAGGCGCTCATATGTCGTGTAGCGGCGCCCGCAATCAAGGCACTCGCGGCGGCGGCGGATCGCGTAGCCATCTTGACTGCCGCGCGTGTCGACCACACGATCGTTGTCGGTATGGCAAAAAGGGCATTTCATTGGCGAAACGATTCGTCTGTTCTATCGGTACGAGGAAAAAACAAGCCGCGGCCTTGTACGCGCTTGGCCAAAAGCCGCAGCGGCACGCCATAGCACGCAAAGCGGTGGCGAAGGAAAAAAACCGACCACGCGTCGGTCGTATTTCCTTTTTTCGCCTGCTAACGCGATGCTCGCAACATCCGGCGTTTACGCGACGATTCAATGTTGTTTATTCGGGTGCCCAAAATGCTTCACGGTAGGCAGGCGTAATCGCGGCGGCTTGAGTGGTGTACCACGTCCTTCGTTGCTCCATGTGCGATGGAGGAGGTAATGAGCATTATAGAATCATAAAGCAGTGTACCGGCAGATGGATAGCCTTTCAGGGCCAATCGCTGGTGCGTCTATGAGTCGAGAGTGCGATGGCACGAAAGATGGTGTCGGTCATTTGAACTGACGCTCTCTTTTATCTGTGCGGGCGACACGAACGGCTGAATCGAATGCCGGAATGGCGTGACCCATGGGAGGCAAAGGCTTATAATCCGTTCGCATCGGCGAATAAAGATCCGACGGCGGGCGCGTCGAGGAAGTCTGGCATGCCGAATTTGTCGGACGCAGTGGACTAGAGCAGTGGAATAGACTTGTCTTTTCTGGCACCTGCGTATGTCTTGCTCGCAGTGGTGCAGCAGAAAGACGTTTGTAGTCAAGTTTGTAGCCAAACAGCCCTGTCGAAGCGATTTGTTGGAAAAGGGCTGCGCCGGCCGAACCGCTCGGCTCGTCGGTCCGTGGCGTGGGTGCCCGCCGGTTGCGCAAAATCACTTGTTCCCTGTAGATTTGAGCTAAAAGCCATGGAATGCCCGAATTGTCGTGCCGAAGTCGATCCCGCAGCCGTTTATTGTTCGCAATGTGGTACGCGCATCGACACCGCTGCCGCTCCGCCACCGGCTCGTGAACAAACCGCTCCCGCGTCGGTATCGTCATCGGGCCGCGAGCAATTCAAAAACGCGACGGCCACGCGTGCGAACGACGAGCAAGACATCGAGCGGCCGCTTTGGTCGGGCGGCTACAGTGGTCGTGCCATGGCTGGCACCTGGATCGCCTGTGCGGTTGGCTCGCTGTTGGCCATTTTGGCCGCTGCCATGTTTCAGGCATCGGGCACGGTGTGGATGATCGTTTTGGTAGCGATCGCCCTGGCGTGGGCGTTTGCCGGGCTCACGCTGTTGTACCGCAAGCTCAGCATTCGATATGAGCTCACCTCGCAGCGGCTCATTCACGAAAGCGGCATTCTGAAACGTGTCACCGATCGTATCGAAGTCATCGATATGGACGACATCACGTATGAGCAGGGCATTGTTCAAAGACTGCTCAACGTGGGTACAATCCGCATCGACTCGAGCGATCGCTCGCACCCGCAACTGCTGATGCACGGCATCGAAGACGTGAAACGCGTGGCCACATTGATCGACAACGCGCGGCGCGAAGAGCGCGTTCGCCGCGGGCTTCATATCGAGGCCGTCTAACCGCGGCCACCGCGTGACCTGGCCGTAATCGCTCGCGGGCAGCGTGAACGCGTGCTCAGAGGGGCCCGTATTCTTCCTCGCCCAACTGGAACGCTTGCGGGCCTTTGTTGAGCAGTGCGCCGCCGAAAAGAACGTTCGGGGAAAGACAGGCAAAGCCGCGTTTTCCGGTGTCGGCTGCTACGTCTTGCGGCCGTTCTTTGAATGGCTGCCCCCGCTGCTGGCCGTCCAGTCGCGACGCTGGCGCGAACTGGGAATATTCATTGCCTTGCGGTATTTGGTTACCGTTCGCCGCGCGACATTGATGCCATGTTTGGCCAGCTCTTTTACCAGTTCGTCGTCGCTGTAGGGGCGGGCCTTATCTTCTTTGTCGATGATTTCCTGTAGCTTCAGTCGCACGGTGTCCCAGGCCACTTCCTCACCGCTGGAGGTAACCGTGCCGCCGCCGAAAAACCGCTTCAGCGGAAAAATGCCACGGGGCGTCTGAATCCATTTGTCGTCGACCGCGCGGCTGACGGTGGTCACGTGCACACCCACCTTGTCCGCAATCTGTTGCATCTTCAGCGGTTCGATGTACTCAGGCCCCTTGTTCAGGAAATCGGCCTGATGGTCGACGATGGCTTGCGCCACGCGCGTGAGCGTGTTGCGGCGCTGTTCGATCGACTCGATCAGCCACTGCGCGGCGTTGATCTTTCGCTTGATGTATTCCTTCTCTTCCGCCTTGGCGCGGCCGCTGGCCAACAACTGCCGGTAATAGGGGCTGATATATAGTTGCGGGGTATTGCCGTCTTCCAGTCGCACCCGCCACCGGCCATCTTCGGTAGGCTCGACAAACACATCGGGCGTGACCGTTGGCACATGCGCATCGGTGAACGCGGCGCCCGGCTTGGGGTTGAGCTTGCGCAACTGTTCGATTGCGGCCTGAATTTCCTCGATCGAGTGGCCTGTGCGCCGTTGAATGAGCGGCAACCGATTGTGCTCGATGTCTTCCAGATGGTTCGAAATCAACGTTTGCAACAGCTCGTAGTGCGGCATGTGGGGCCGAAGCTGTAGCAGCAAACATTCTCGCAAGTCGTGGGCACCCACGCCTGGTGGGTCGAGCGTTTGAATCAGCCGCAGCGCCTCGCGGGCGCGGGCCACGTCTTCTTCGGTGGCATTGGCATCGAGCAAATCTTCCACGCGTCCCGGCAGGTAGCCGTTCGAGTCGAGACTGTAGATGATTCGCTCGGCCATGGCCCGCAGTTCGGGAGCCAGATCGAAATAGCTGAGCTGATCCCGCAAATAATCTTGCAACGATGGCGGGCGAGAAACCAGGTTGGCCATCGCATCGTGTTTGCGGTCGCTCTCTTCGTCGATGCGATTGCGCGAGGGGCGCGAACCCTCGTCGAAATGCTCCGGAAACTGCTCGCCCATTTCGAGCAGTCGCTCGAAGTCTTCGGTGTTGTCTTTCGTTTCGTCGACGACCAGCTCACGTTCCTCTTCGGTGGGAACATCAGGGTCTTCGCGCTCTTGCTCCGGTTCGTCGGGAAGATCGGGATCGCGTTCCTGAATGTCGAGAACGGGGTTTTCTTGGATCTCCTGCTCGATGCGTTCTTGCAACGCCATGATCGGCAGTTGCAGGATCTCCATGGACTGGATCATCCGTGGAGCCAGCACCTGCTTTTGGACTTGCTTCAGGTCTTGACTGAAAGATAGCCGCATCGATGCTTTCGCAGTGCTTTTGCAAAAAAGGAAAGAACCCGGACCGGCTCAGCGCTAGAAACCGTTTGGTAGCAAGCTCGGCCCTGCTCGACAAAGAAGCCGTGCCCTTGTCAGGCAGGGTGAAAACTGTGTTCTATCGCTGCGGTCTTTTATTGCTGTGGTTTTTATTCGGATGTGTTGGTTACGGGTTCTTGTTTTGTCTTGTTGTGCTGTGTTGTGTGTTTTGTTGGTCGTGTTGAACGT
>WGDQ01000790.1 GCA_015493185.1 Planctomycetaceae bacterium | reverse complement strand
CCGAAAAAAAGCACACCGGCCCTGAAAGCGCCTACTCCAAGTCGGACCAAATGGTGATTCGCGCCCGCCCCTCAGGCGGCGGTCGCGTAGGCCCAAAACAAACCGGCCACGCGAAGGTCAAATATGTTGGGGGCTCACCTGAACGAGCTAGAAACGTTGGGGTTTGCGGTTTTACTCGTTGATGCAACGTGGTAAAAAAAGGTGGTTTGACCGTGTTGGTGTGCAGATGCCTTAAACAAGGACGGCGTTTGACCTTGCTCGGTTTTTGATCCGGGAGTAGCCTGTGGCCATCTCGCCGTGGCCAATGAAGGCAAAAGAAGCCGTAAACCCAGAGCGGGGCGAACAGTGAGCTATGTTTTCGCGTTCGTCGACCCGAGAAATCTGCTGCTTGACCACTAACATCGCCGGGCGAGCGGAAACGCACCATGTACCTGTACCGGGGAGTTGCTAGCAGACATCCAAGGCACGTGCCGAGCGACAGCACATGCTGATTGCACAACAAACAAAACGGCACTCGACGGCGTTCCCAGATGCCATGCCTGAAGCACACCATGACCAGCGGATGTGTAGAACACGTTGGCCATGTCGACAGTGGATGGTCAACCGGCCAATCAGTGGTCAGCAAGCTGCCCGGCTCGGTCCCGACCAGTTGACAAACGTTGGCAGGTGGCCTCGCAAAAGGACGCGGTGCCGGGCTAGCTTCGGAGACAACCGACCGAATAGAAGAGCCAAGGTTAAAGGTTAGGCGATACGGCAATCTACAATCTGCGTAGGTTCTATATCGGCGGCCGATTGTCGGAATTTACCCAAGCGTTTTCTGCTGTCAGGTGGCATTGGGCCGTTTGAACAGACGGCCAGAAACAATCAGACATCCCAAGCCCTCGTTTGTTCCAAGTTCGCTTTGTAGCGAGGCAAGGTTGCGGCCGAAACAAGGGCCATTTTTCAGCCCTTCAGGTGCCTGAAGAAGATCTAGGTGAGCGATCGTGGACATTAAGCAAAACCTCGAATCGGAAACCATCGATCGGGCAGCCCCCGCCGAGCCATTGTGTGTCGAACCGACGGCAACGTTGCGCGAAGTGCTTACGCTCCTGAAAGAACACGACACGGGTAGCTGCCTGATTTGCCGAGACGGCAAATTGGTGGGCATCTTTACCGAACGCGATGCGTTGCGTTTGATGGCTTCCGGCGGTCGGTTGGAAACGCCGATCGAATCGCTGATGGTACCCAACCCCACGGCAATTCGGGCCGATGCGACCGTCGCCGAGGCGATTCATACCATGTACAAGGGTGGCTACCGGCGATTGCCGGCCGTTGATGCCGAGGGACGCCCCGTGAAGGTGGTCAAAACGTCTGGCATCGTTCACTATTTGGTCGAGCATTTTCCGGGCACCGTCTACAACCTGCCTCCGGTAACGCAGCCCGCCGTACAGGAGCGTGAAGGCCCCTAGTAAACGCGTGAGCCAAAGTCCAACTCCCACATTTTCAAGCAATCAAAACCTGCCTGGTCGTTCGAATACCCCATACCGCAATTTCGTGTGCCAAGCCTGGCCACGTCGTTTTCCTTGGTTCTGTTCTTTTGAAAGGCGCGGGTTCTGCAAGGTCGTCGCGATCGATTGTGAGCGCACGAGCCCGGCCATTGTATTGCCCTGTCATCGGAACGCAATTTGCTGGGTTAACGTTCGTAGGTGCAAGCGATTTTTTTGGAAATTTCGGCGGACGAGCATTCCTGCCTGATGCGGTAATTCAAGCCCCATGCGGACAAGTGAACGGCAAGCGAAACGATCCGGTGGGCAGCAACCCGTCAGTGGGAAGCAACACAAGCCCCGTCACGACGTCGCACATTGTCCTGTCGGGCATCTGAGCGAAGAATTGACATAACTACCGGTAGACCGAGCGTAGAAATCAAGAAGAGGTCGTGAAGCCCCATGGCTACATCCGGCGCATCCACTGAGTCGAAATCCTCTCCCAAGAAGACCTCGAAAGAAGTCATCGAGCTGACGTCGGCCACCGTACGGTTTGCCGGCGACTCGGGCGACGGCATGCAACTGGCTGGCATGCAGTTGACCAACACCTCAGCACTAGTCGGCAACGATGTGGCAACGTTTCCCGACTATCCGGCCGAGATTCGGGCCCCACGTGGCACCAAGGCTGGGGTGAGCGGCTTTCAAATTCACTTTGCGAGCACCGAGATCTTTACGCCCGGCGATAAGGTCGACGCTCTGGTGGCGATGAACCCCGCGGCGCTGGTCACAAACCTGCCCGATCTGGTCAAGGGCGGCGTGTTGATCGTCGACAAAAACTCGTTTCAACCGAAAGACCTGAAGCTGGCCGGCCTGGACAGCAATCCGTTGGAAGATGGTACCGTGCAGGGTTACCAGGTGCATGCAGTCGAGATCACTCGGCTGACACGGCTGGCAGTCGACGGGTTGGGACTGACGCAGAAAGAGGCCGACCGTTGCCGGAACTTCTATGCCATGGGGCTGGTCTACTGGTTGTACAATCGGCCGCTCGACGCCACGTTGCGGTTTATCGACGAAAAGTTCGCTCGACGCCCCGCTATTGCCGAGGCGAACCGCCGGGCACTGCTGGCCGGATACAACTACGGCGAAACCACCGAGGCGTTTCTCAGCCACTTCCGCGTTGGGCCAGCAAAACTCTCGCCCGGCACCTACCGCAATATCATGGGCAACCAAGCCACGGCTTGGGGCCTGATGGCCGGTGCCTACTGCTGCGGCAAAGAGTTGTTTTTGGGCAGCTATCCCATCACGCCGGCCAGCGACATTTTGCACGAACTGGCCAAACAGAAGAACTTTGGCGTACGAACGTTCCAGGCCGAAGACGAAATCGCGGCCGTTTGCTCTGCCATTGGGGCATCGTTCGCAGGCGCTGTGGCGGCCACCAGTTCCAGCGGCCCGGGCATCGCCCTGAAGAGCGAGGCCATCGGTCTGGCTGTGATGATCGAGCTGCCTTTGGTGATTGTGAACAATCAGCGAGGCGGACCGAGCACCGGTTTGCCCACAAAAACCGAACAGGCCGATTTGTTCCAAGTGCTATTCGGTCGCAACGGTGAGTGTCCTGTGCCGGTCGTGGCGCCGCGCAGTCCGGCCGACTGTTTCGACACGGCCATTGAAGCCGTGCGCATTGCAGTGCAATACATGACACCGGTCTTTTTCCTCAGCGACGGCTATTTGGCCAATGGCTCGGAACCTTGGCGAATTCCCGATATCGATTCGCTCCCGAAGTTCCCCGTCGAACATCCTGGCCCGGCTGCGAATGGCGAACCGTTCCATCCCTACACGCGGAACGAGCGGCTCGCCCGTCCCTGGGCGCTGCCCGGCACCCCGGGGCTGATGTATCGCGTGGGTGGTTTGGAAAAACAGGACATCACTGGCGACGTGAGCTACGACCCGGAAAACCATCAAAAGATGGTCAACCTTCGAGCCCGCAAAGTGGCCGGCATTGCCCAAGATATTCCGCCACAAGAGGTCGAGGGGCCCGAATCTGGGCCGTTGCTGGTGGTCGGATGGGGCGGAACCTTCGGCGCGATCGAAACGGCCGTTCGCGATGCCCGCAAGAAAGGCTACGAAGTCGCATTCGCCCATCTCCGCTATCTGAATCCGTTTCCTTCGAACTTGGGCGACATCCTTCAACGCTACGAAAAGGTACTTGTGCCCGAGCTGAACATGGGCCAACTGCGTTACATGCTGCGGTCCGAGTATCTCGTAGACGCCGTCGGCCTGAACAAGGTAAAGGGCAAGCCGTTCGCCTCTACGGAAATCGAAGAAAAGATTTGTGAAATGCTCGGAAAATAGAAATGGCAGGCCGCTTTTTGACCGGCAAGCTGTTTCGAACAAAAACCAATTCAACCGACGAAACGAAAAACTGCCATGAGCGACAACTCGGCACTCCAGGTTTTGAAACCTAGCGACTTTGCCAGCGACCAAGATGTGCGCTGGTGCCCCGGTTGCGGCGACTACTCGATTCTGGCCCAAATGAAAAAAGTGCTGGCCAGCGTCGGCGCGCCCCGGGAGAAAACCGTGTTTGTTTCGGGCATCGGCTGTTCGAGCCGCTTCCCGTATTACATGAACACATACGGCATGCACACCATCCATGGTCGTGCCCCGGCAATTGCCACGGGCATCAAGGCGGTGCATCCCGATTTGCACGTTTGGGTGATTACCGGCGACGGCGATGGACTGAGCATCGGAGGCAACCATCTACTGCACGCCATCCGCCGCAACGTCGATATCAACATCGTCCTGTTCAATAACCGCATCTACGGCCTGACGAAGGGGCAATACTCGCCCACGTCTCCCTTGGGTAAAGTGACCAAAAGCACCCCCATGGGGGTGATCGATAATCCGCTGCACCCGCTTTCGATCGCTATCGGGTGCGAGGCGACATTCGTCGCGCGCACGATCGACGTGAATATCAAACATTTGGGCATGGTGCTCCGGCGGGCTCTGGAACATCGGGGAACCTCTTTTATCGAGGTGTATCAAAACTGCGTTGTTTTCAACGACGGGGCGTTCTCGTACGCCACCGATCGTGAGACCAAGGCCGAAACCACCTTGGAACTGGAACACGGCAAACCGCTGATTTTCGGCAAGAACCGCGACAAAGGCATTCGCCTCAATGGTCTCGATCCGGAAATCGTCGAGCTAGGTAAGGGCATTACCGAAGACGATCTGCTCTTCCACGACGAAAAAGCCCCCGAGCCGAGTCTGGCCTATTTGCTGAGCCGCATGCGGTATCCTGAGTTCCCCGAGCCGATCGGTATCTTTCGTGCCGTCGAGCAACCGTGCTACGACGAGCTGCTCAACCATCAAATCGACGAAGCCCGCAAGCAAAAGGGCGAAGGCGATTTGGAAAAACTTTTCCATTCAGGCGATACGTGGGTAGTGCAGTGACCATCTGTCCCTTTTGCAGCCACGAAAATATCGAAGGCGTCGACACATGCGAACGGTGTGGGCAATCGCTTGAGTTCTTGAGCAAGCGATCACCGGCCTCGCCGTTGGAGCAGCGCATCGTAAAAGATCGCATTCGATCGCTTCGCCCGCGCGAGCCCTTGATCGTGG
>WGDQ01000789.1 GCA_015493185.1 Planctomycetaceae bacterium | reverse complement strand
CGATCGAACTGGCCGGCACCATCGTGCAGCACGCCAGCCTGCACAACGCCGACGAAATCGAGCGCAAGGACATTCGCGTGGGCGACGTGGTGGTGGTGGAAAAGGCCGGCAAAGTGATTCCGCACGTGGTGCGGGTGGAAAAACACCGCCGGGAAAAACGGCTGCCGAAATACAAATTTCCCACCAAGTGCCCCGTGTGCGGCACCAAGCTGGTGCGCGACGAAGGCGGTGTTTACATCCGCTGCCCCAACCCCAACTGCCCGGCACAAATCAAGGAGCGATTACGCTACTTCGCCAGCCGCAGCGCAATGGACATCGAGGGGCTGGGCGACAAACTGGTCGATCAGCTTGTTGAAAAGGGGCTGGTGAAGAAGTTTGCCGACCTCTACCGATTAAAGCTCGACGACCTGATGCAACTGGAACGGATGGGCCGCAAATCGTCGGAGAAGCTGCTGGCTAATATCGAGGCCAGCAAGCATCGTGGGCTGGAACGACTGCTCAATGCCCTGTCGATCCGGCACGTGGGCGAGCACGCTGCGATGTTGTTGGCGCGGCGCTTCCGCACGATGGACGCGCTGATGCACGCCTCGGAAGAAGAGATCGCCTCGATTCCAGAAATCGGCCCCGTGATTGCCAAGAGCGTGTACGAGTTTTTACACAGCGATTACGGACGCCAAACGGTGCGCGAGCTGGCCAAACTGGGTGTGGAGATGACGGCCAAACAGGCCGAGCGCGAAACACCGGGCCCGTTGGCCGGCAAAACGCTGGTGGTAACCGGCACGCTGGAACATTACACACGAGACGAAATCGAAGAGCTGATCACACGGCTGGGCGGGCGGGCCGCATCGAGCGTATCGCGCAAAACCGATTACGTGATCGTGGGCGAAAACCCCGGCAGCAAGTACGACAAAGCGCGACAACTGGGCGTGCCGATTCTGAGCGAACAGGAGTTTCGCCGGATGATCGGCGCCACAGACTGAACCGACCGCCCGCGCAGGCGCCCGCCGGTCGCAAACGCCGCACGGTGAGCGTTAGGCCATTGTTGGCCATTGGGGCAGTTGCCGCCGTGCGGCCGTTGCCGTGTGGGCTGGGCTGGGCCGTTGTGCTCGGAGCGCGACGCTATTTCACTTCTTTTTGCGGCGTTTGGTTTTCTCTTTCACGCCCAATTGTTTGAGCATGGCGGCCACATCGGCGCCGGCGTTTTTGGTGTTGATCTTTTTGTCGATGTAAAGGATGCGACCGTCGGGTCCGATGTAGAACGTCCAACGATAGGGGTTCTTCCGCGTTTCGGTCACCACGCCGTAGGCACGGGCCACGTTGCGATCGGGATCGCTGAGGATCGGGTAATCGAGCCCAAGCGACTCGGCAAAGCGGGTGTTCTTTTCGACATCGTCGCAGCTCGCCGCGAAGTAGGCCACGTCGAACTTGCGGATTTCGTCGCCGCTCTCACGGAGCGATTTGCACTCGGCCGTTCACCCGCCGGTAAAGGCCTTGGGAAACCAGGCGATGACGACCGCCTTCTTGCCTTTGAAATCGGAGAGCTTGTACGTTTTGCCGTCGCTGCCCTTGAGGGTGAAGTCGGGGGCCGGATCGCCCACATCAAGCGCACCGCCGGCACCGCCACCCCCCGAACCGCTGAAGCCCGCCGACAAACCGCACACGGTGAGAAAAGTAATCCATCGACGCATGTGACATCGCTCCCGGTGAGAAAGGTTGTTTTGTTGACGCGGTGGTACCGCCCATCGTCGGACGACCATGCCAAAGATACAAGAAAGACGAGCGCCAAGGCAACTACGGGCGACTACGGCCCAAACCGCAGAGGACTTCAAACCCGTGCCGGCGCGACACGATCATCTTGCGGCGCGTGCAGAGCGGTGGTTCGTCTTTCTTTTGAGCGGCAGCACGTCAGCAGTAGAGACCTCCGTTGGGGCTGATGACCTGCCCGGTGACGAAGCTCGAGGCATCGCTGGCCAAAAAGAGCGCCACGGTGGCGATTTCCTCGGGCCGGCCCAAGCGGCCCAGCGGCGTGGTTTTAACCATGCGCGGGCGCCACTCGTCGGGCAGGTTGTTGAGAATGGGCGTGTCGATCCAGCCCGGCGCAATGCAGTTGACGCGAATGCCCAGCGGCGCCACTTCTTGAGAAACGGCCTTGGTGAAGGCGATGATGCCGCCTTTGGCCGCGCTGTACGAACTGGCGCCCGGCAGGCCGCTCAGCCCGGCAACCGATCCGAGGTTGATCACAATGCCTTGCTTCCGCGGGGTCATGCGCCGCAGGGCTTCGCGCGTGCAGTAGAAGGTGCCGTCTAGATGAACGCGAAGGATCGAGTCCCACACTTGGTCGCTCACTTCGGCCGTGGGGGTAAGCTCGCTTTCGGTGTTGCCGGCGTTGTTCACCAAAATGTCCGCCGGCATGTCGCGACGATCGAGCTCCGCGAACAACTCGGCCACGGCCGAGGCGTTGCCCACATCGACCGGCAGGGCCAGCGCCTTGCCGCCGTCGGCCTCGATGTCGCGCGCCGTTTGGTTTGCTCGGGCTTCGTCCAGTTCGGCCACGACAACACGGGCCCCCTCGGCTGCGAACAACCGCGCAATGGCGGCGCCGATGCCCGAGCCGGCCCCCGTGACAACGGCCGTACGGTTTTGCAATGTTGACATGATTGTGGCAGTTCCTTTTTTTCGAACGGATCGGTCAAGGCCACGTTTGCCGATGCCGGCGGACCACACGGCCCGCCATCGCACCGGTGTGTTTGCCTTGGTCGATGGTGAGCGTGCCATTGACCAGCACGTAGTTTACACCGGTGGCATATTGATGTGGCTGACGGTAGGTAGCGCGATCGCGAATCGTGGCCGGATCGAAGACGACGACATCGGCAAAGTAGCCCGGCGCCAGTCGGCCGCGGCGGTCGAGGCCCAGCCGTTCGGCCGGCAAACTGGTCAGGCGGTGAATCGCCTGGGTGAGCGGTATCACGCGTTCGTCGCGCACGTAGCGCCCTAACAATCGGGCGAAGTTGCCGTAGGCGCGCGGGTGCGGATTGGACCTGAGAAACGGTCCCTCGGGGGCGAGCGTGGGCGCGTCGGAGCAAAACGTGACCCAGGGCAGCGCGATTTTGCGGCGAACGTTGTCTTCCGACATCAGAAAGTAGACCGTCTCGACGCGGCTCTGGTCTTCGATCACCAGGTCGATGGCCGTTTCTTCGGGCGAACGCCCGCGGTGCCGGGCCACCTGCCCCAACGTTTTGCCGGTAAGGTGCTTCAGCCGCGGCTGCTTGAAGCCGACCAGCAGCACGTTGTCGGCGCTGCCGGCGGCCCGCAGCAGATTTTCCCAGCGGTCGCTATCGGTTTGCATTTCGCGGACGACGCGTTGGCGTATTTCGGCGTCTTGCAAGCGTTGGATCCAGCGGCGCAGGCCGCCTTCTTGCACCCAGGGCGGCATCGTAGCATTCAGGCCCGTGGCGCCGGCGGTGTAGGTGTACATGTTGGCCGAAATGCGCAACCCTTGCCGCCGGGCCTGCTCGATGCGGCCAATCACCTGATCGAGCTTGGGCCAGTTTTTCTTGCCGGCGGCTTTCAGGTGGTAGATTTCCGCCGGGATGTCGGCCGCCCGGGCGATGGCGATCAGCTCATCGACCGCTTCGAGCAGGCGATTGCCCTCGCTGCGAATGTGCGAGATATAAATGCCACCGTGTTCGGCGGCTACTTGCGCCAAGGCGATCAATTCCTGCGTGTCGGCATAGAAGGCGGGCGCGTAGATCAACGACGAGCCGACGCCCAACGCGCCGGCCTGCATTTCGCGGCGCACCAAGGCCCGCATCTTGTCGAGCTCTTCGGGCGTGGGGGGCCGGTCTTCGTATCCCAAAACGTGAATGCGCACGGTGGTGGCCCCCACGAACGAGGCCACATTGGTTGAAACGCCGCGACGCACCAGGTGGTCGAGGTATTCCGAGAGCGTGGTCCAGGCGATCTCGTACTTCAGGTCGCCCTGCGATTCTTTCAGATCGCGCTTCATGCGGGCGTTGAGCGGCCCCATCGACCAGCCTTCGCCGAAGATCTCGAGCGTAACGCCCTGACGCAAGTCGCTCTGCGAACGGCCGTCGCACAAAAGCGAAGCGGTGCCCCAACTCAGCATGTTGATGAAACCCGGTGCGACCGCCAGACCACGGGCGTCGATCTGCCGTTGGGCCCTGATATGGTCGAGCTTGCCCACGGCCACAATGGTATCGCCGGCAATGGCCACGTCGGCCCGTCGTGGGGGTCGGCCGGTGCCGTCGTACACGGTGCCGCCGCGAATCAGCACGTCGCACACGCGAGGCTCGTCGGCGGCGGAGGTGGTGGCAACAACAAAAAACGTGATGGTTAGCTGTACGACCGCCCATCTGGCAATGATGAGCGGCCGAATGCAATGCGGCCCTCGGCCGTGCATCGTCGCGCCTCCCGGAAGCAAGTAGCGGCCCAAGCCTGGGCATGATAACACGCCGTGGCACCGTCCGCATTGCAGGCATCAACAGGCATTGATGCGACAAGTCCATCGCAGCTTCTCGCAACCATGCCCCTTGTGGTGTTTGAAAGATGGCCTGCGGGTCGTGGCGATGGCCTCCGGCCGCAAGCCCGGCGGCGCGCAGGACGGCGAGATAGG
>WGDQ01000788.1 GCA_015493185.1 Planctomycetaceae bacterium | reverse complement strand
CTTGCAACACACCGTTGAGATGTGCCAAGCGGGGTCCGAAACGATCGACGAATTCCGACAGCATGAATTCGCCGTCCATGAGGGCCTCGCTCGTTTCCTCGACCTCGTCGGTGAGCGTGTCCAGAAACTCGGCCTGAACACGACTAAGCGCCTCGGCGGCCCGGCGGCATTTGGCGGCCAACACCGGGTTGGCCTGCTTCCACTGGTTCAACTCATTGTTGCGTTGACGCTGGGCCAACGTCAATTGCGAAACCAGTTGTTCGAGCAATTCGTTTTGACGATCTTGCGCGGCCAGAATTTGTTGCAGCACCTCGGCGATTTCACTCTGGGACGCGTTGTTTTGCGCAGGTTGCGAACTTGGGGAAACATCCACTTGAGTGAAAAAGTTCGCCGTCGGTTGTTGCCCGTTTCCCATGGTGTGATCGACCCTGCGTTTGCGACGCGTGATAGGAGCAGAAGTTCGCGAGTTGTGTCGTTCAGAAGGTGTCTTGAAAATCCAATTCCGGCTTCGACCGCAAGCGAGCCGACTGTCTGGTCGTCGGTGTGCCTCGACCAGTCCGAGAAGGAATTCGCCAGCTTCGCCCTCGTTGATACGATCGCTTGCTCGCAATCTGAGGCCGGGAAGCGATTTTGAAGATACCTTTCTCAGATTGTCGAAGCCGCATACCGACCTTGCCGCACCGCCGCAACAAACGGCGACACGTTCGCCAGTTGAATCGACAAGACAGCTTCGAACCAGTTCCAGTATAACCACGTCGCGGTTGCGAAGTCGAGAGGTTGGGTTCTTACGACGTACGCTGTTTGGGTGGTCGGATGGGGCGCGACGCAAGGATTCTCGACGACCACGAACCATTTCGGGAGCCGAACGCAGCCGCGATGACGCGGCGACGGCGCCATCAGAGCCGACACGACGCGACGACGGTGAAATGACCGCACCAAGGATGACAAGGCGAACCAGATGAAGATGTCGGGGCGTGTGGTGGGCCGGCGATGCGTTGGTGCGGCGGTGAAGTGTGGCGGGGATTGGAAGTACGGGGATTGGATGTGCGGTGGGGATTGGATGTAGCAGAGGCCAGACGATCGGAACGATGGTGGTGGCGGGCACTTGCGTGGGCACATACGGGATTGGAGATTGGATTGCCGTGAAGCATGAAGATTGTGGCGTGAAGCAAAACGGGCCCCAACGCCGCGACCGACGCGCCGCGCGATCTGAACGCGCTGTGCAATCTGGTTGCGCAATCTAGATGCCCCTCGCAGTTTAACTGTTCTGCCCCGCTTGCGCGTTTGGCAAGCTTTTCATTCGGCGGCGGCCGGTTGCCTGTGTTCGTTTTGAGCACGACGACTGCCGCGTTCTGTTCACCTGCATTGGCCTTTGGCCTTCTTTTTCTGTTTTCTACCTGCGTTCGTTTGGCCCCTCCTGCTGCATTGCGCCTTTGCTCCTTCTTTTCTTTATTGGGGCGTCTTATTGGCGGGGCCGTTCTTTTGCGCCGTGGCCTTTTGCGCCTTGGCATGGCGTGGGTGGCTGGCGCGCTGGTCGGGTGTTTTTGGGAAGGCGTTTTGTTGTTGTCGCTAAAGTCGGCCAAGTGGCCTCCCGATGGTAACAGGCAGCCCTGGACCGGGCAGCCTGTTGAGGGCGTGTTCTAGGCCAACGGCGCAACGGGCTGTGTCGACGCAATCGACGGACGCAAGGCGACGCGGGCGGCCGAGCGTGATGACGGCCTCGCGTGATCGCGGACGAACTGGGACAACTAGAGAAGAAACAGAATGAGCCAGCAACGTGCAAAGCGTTCGGAAGCGATCGGTTTTCTCACGGTGATCGACTACCCGCAGCACGGGCTGTTCGGCGGTTATTTGGTTTTGAACACCGCCGGTCGGCCGTTGGAGTTTCATTGCACGGCGCCGATCAAACCGAGCCGCGCACAAAAGATTCTTTACGGTCCGACGTTGGAGCCTTATCTGTATGGCGAGCAGATCGGACAAACGCTGATCGGGCAAGCGGAGGTTGAGCCGCTGCTGGTTTGCACCGATGTGGTGCCGGCTTTGGAAGCAGCCAGCTACGTTTCAATGCCGGTGCTGCTAGTCGATGGTGCGTCGGACGGCGCTGCGGCTAATGCGTCGGACGGCGCTGCGGCTGAAACGGACCGGGTGACCGAAGGGGGCGTTCGGCCTTCGCGGTGGGGTAGCAGAGATCGTGATGCCGAAGCGGGCAACGTCCAGCACTGCGATGCCGACCTGTCTGCGGGGCAAGCGGGCTCAGCCGGATTGCGGGCCCCGTCTGTTGCGCACGGTGAAAAGGCGCTTCGTTTGGATGCCGCGCATCGTGGCATGGCCGGTTTACACTGGTTCGAGTTGGGCGGCAACCGGTTGGGCTTGTTGGCTGAGATGGTTCCGCAATGGGAGACGATTCAACAGCAGGTTCATACGGTGGCAACCGGCCTCGATTTGGCGGAACCATTTCAGCGCATTCGCCAGGCGATCGACGAAGCGCGACGGGGCAGTCGAGGATGAGCGAGCCGCAACGATCGCAGCCCTCGGGCACATCGCCGCTGCGGCCCGACCTCGAAGCGGCGACATCGCCGGCGATCATCTGGTCGTGGCAACACCACGATCCGCCTCCGAAGACCGAGCGACTTGAAACGCGGATTCGTGTGACGCGATTCGCCAGCGGTCTTTCGGCCACGTTGCGGCGAGCGCCGCGGTTGAATGTGCGGTCGCTTTCGTTTCTGGCAGATGCGACCAAGGCTGCGGCAGATCGCGTGGTGTCGGTTCCGGTGGTTCCGCCCAAACTGCGGGTGACAAGCGTTCGTTTCGTGCAGAACGAACCCTTGGTAGGGTCACCGCTTTCTTCGACCACGGCCCTGAAAAACGGACCGGAAGCAAGCGAACTGCGCGCGCAGCACGGTGCCGGCTTGCCTGGCGAAGACAGGTCGCGTGCGGCACGCTCTTGTCGTCGTAGCGGGACGGCCCGAACCAGGCTGCGAGTGCCTCGCGACATTGTGAAACTGGAAGATCGCCTGTTCTACTTGCTTCAGCCCCCGCTTGAAACGTGGATGGCCCGCTTGGCGCTGGAGGTGCCGTTCGAGCCTTTTGCCTATCAGTACGAGGGCGTGGCCTTTCTTTATCCGAGGCTTGCGGCCATTTTGGCTGACGAAATGGGCCTGGGGAAAACGATGCAGGCGATCACGGCCATTCGCCTG
This sequence comes from Planctomycetaceae bacterium, assembly GCA_015493185.1. Lineage (GTDB taxonomy): Bacteria > Planctomycetota > Planctomycetia > Pirellulales > JAEUIK01 > WGDQ01. The sequence goes on along the minus strand of WGDQ01000788.1, from coordinate 1,680 downwards.
CTGTTGCACGCCGGCGAGGTGCGTCGGGTGCTGCTGCTGTGCCCGAAGCCGCTGGTGAGCAATTGGCAGCGGGAGTTCGGTCTGTGGGCACCCGAGGTGCCCGTGGGCGTGGTGCAAGGGCATCGCTCGCAGCGGGCCTGGCAGTGGCAGCACGATCGGCTTCCGGTGAAGATAGCCAACTACGAGCTGCTGCACCGCGATGCCGATTTGCTGACCGCGCCGGAAACACACTTCGACCTGGTGGTGCTGGACGAGTCGCAACGCATCAAAAACCGGGCAAGCCGCACGTCGAAAGTAGCTCGCTCGATTCCGCGAACGCGAAGCTGGGCACTAACCGGAACGCCGGTGGAAAACAGCGCCGACGACCTGGTGGGCATTTTCGAGTTTCTGTCGCCCGGCTACCTTTCGTCGCAGATGAAGCCGCGGCAGATGGGCCGATTGGTAAGCGACTACGTGTTGCGGCGAACCAAAGATAGCGTGCTCACGCAATTGCCGCCCAAGCTGTATCGCGACGCCGAGCTGGAGCTTTCGCCCGAGCAGCGTCATTCGTATCGCCTGGCCGAGGAGCAGGGCGTTTTGCGACTGACCGAACTGGGCGAGGCGGCCACGATTCAGCACGTGCTGGAGCTGGTGTTGCGATTGAAGCAGATTTGTAACTTCGATCCGGCCACAGGCGAGAGCTCGAAGCTCGACCGGTTAGAGGCCGATTTGGAAGAAGTGGCCGCCAGCCGGCGCAAGGCGATTGTTTTCAGCCAGTGGGTGGAAACGCTCGAAAAGCTTGGGCGCAGGCTGAGGCGGTTTTCGCCCTTGGCCTACCACGGCAAAGTGCCGCACCGCCGCCGTGGCGAGGTGTTGCGGCAGTTCAAGGAAGACCCGCAACGCAGCGTGCTGCTGATGAGCTATGGTACGGGCAGCGTGGGGCTGAACCTGCAATTCGCCAGCTATGTGTTTTTGTTCGACCGCTGGTGGAACCCCGCCGTGGAGGATCAGGCAATCAACCGCGCCCACCGCATCGGGGCCGTTGGGCCGGTGACCGTGACGCGCTTTCTGACGCTGGGCACGATCGAGGAACGAATCGATCAAGTGCTCAGCGAAAAGCGGGAGCTGTTTCACACCATTCTCTCGGGTGCTGCGGGACCGCGCAACTTGGGCATGAGCCGCGACGAGATTTTCGGATTGTTCCAACTGCGAACCCCGCGGAATGGTGGTTCATCATCTCAGGCTGCGTGAGCCGCTTTTTCAGCGTACCGTCTCGTCCGCGCGGCTGGTGGTTTGGCAGTGATGGGCGGACGGGCGATTTGAGCGGTGGCACGCTTCTGAAGCGGCTCAGGTGTGGCCTTTTGCGCGGCAAGCCCCACACATTTTGCTCTTATGCTTGGGCTTTCGTGGCTGCTCACCGGGCGCGTGGTGTGATGAAGTTGCCGGCTCGAGGCCCGGTTGTCCCGCGTTTTGTTGGCCTGCGCGTCTGCTTGGCTTCCGCCCTGCTCCGTTTGCCACGCTTGCTGTTTGCAGCGGCTGCCCGGTTGGGCATTCTTCCTGCCTCTTCCTATCTTCTCCCTGCCTCTTGCGTTGAGGCGCTTGCTGATGCGTTTTGCTTGTGGCGCTGCTCGGTAGTGGGCCGAATGGGGCAACCCCGCCGGACGTGCGCTTTGGCGGTTTGCCTGAGACGACTTCTAGCAT
>WGDQ01000787.1 GCA_015493185.1 Planctomycetaceae bacterium | reverse complement strand
CTCTTTCGCAGCAGGGTTTCGATCAGCCCAAGCCGCACATCGACGCTTGCGGGCCACGTTTGCAAAGCCCGACGATACTCGGCTTCCGCCTCATCGAGGCGCCCTAATCGCAGATAGCAGCGGGCCAGATTGTTTTGGGCCGCGAGCCGTCGCTTCGGGTGGCTGCTTCTCAGGGCCGCGTGAAAGGCCCGCGCCGCCTCCTCCAAATCGCCAGCGGCCATGCGGATTTCGCCGATTTTGAAAAACGGCTTCCCTAGCCTGGGATTGGCACGCGACGCCTGCTCAAAATGGTGTTCAGCCTCGGCGAGGGCCCCTTCCTGTTGCAGCGCTTCGCCAAGGCAATAGTGGGCCAGCCAATTCTTATCCGGTCGGGGTCCGGCCGCCAACGCGTGCTGGAAAAGCGAGTGTGAGTCGTGCCACACACCGATCTGCTGCCACGTAAGGCCCGCCAACACGCCGAGCCACACAATCGCGGCAAAAGCCGCCCACGGTTTCCATCTCGCACGCTGGCGCAGCACGTCGGCGCCGCCCCACGCGAGCATGATGAAAATCCCGATCAACGGAACGTATGTGTATCGGTCGGCACGTGCTTGATCGCCCACCTGAATCAAGCCAATGACCGGAACCAACGTGCCCAAATACCAGAACCAACCCACCGCCAAATAAGGTCGTCGCCGGAGCTGCCAGACAACCAGCACCGTCACACCCAGCAACAGCAAGCCCGCCCCGAGCGATTGAAACAGCGAGATCGTATTGCCCGGGTGCGGGTAATAAATCACCAACCCGGTGGGCCATGCGGCCTGTCGCAAGTATTCCACGTACGTAACGGCCGCATTCTGGAGCCGAGTGATCCAGGGGATTTCTTGCAACGCCCGAACCGCACCGACCGACTGCTGGAATCGCAGCGTGACCACAGAGAAAAACGCCGAGATCCCAAACATCGGCACTTTTTCGATGACCAACCACAGCCCCTGCTTCCATGTTGCGATACCATCTGCCTCGGGCAGGAAAGTCGCTTTCGACGTGGGTGTGGAATTGGTCGAAACCCCGAGCGTTTCCGGTCGGCGGGCATCGCTCGACTCGCTGCATCGCTGGTTTTCCCCCATGCCTGCATTGCGACCTGCCCGCCCCGAGGCGAAACGGATTCGCCGCAGAGGCCAAACGTCGAGCAGCAGCAGCGTACATGGCAACGTCACCAGCATCGGTTTTGCCAGCAACCCAAGACAAAACAACAGCGCCGTTGCGAGGTACCATCCCCAATGGCGCCGGCGTACGTAACGCACGTAGGTGGCGAGGGCCGAAAACCAGAAAAACGTGCTCAACACATCTTTGCGTTCCGACACCCACGCGACGCTTTCCACATGCAGCGGGTGCCACGCAAACAACGCAGCAACAAGAAAACTGGGCCAAAGTTGGCCGGTCGTGCGCGCCAACATCCAAAACAACAGACCCGAATTGGCGGCGTGCCATAGAATCGACGTCAGGTGATGGCCGGCCGGGGCAAGGCCGTAAAGTTCGACGTCCAGCAGGTGCGAAAGCACCGTGAGCGGGTGCCAATTCGCGGCCACCTCGGCCACCAGAGCCCAGCGGATGCTCTTATACGTAAGGCCCTGCTGGACTTCCGGCGATTGCGTCACGTACGCCACGTCGTCGAGGTTGACGAAACCACACGTTGTCGCCCGAGAATAAATCGCCAGCGTCGCGAGAACCAACACGCATAACGGCCCAGCCAGTCGGGCAGTTGAGAGCCCACCGTGCGTTTTCTGCAAGGCAGCCCCACGCATTGGTTTTTCCTGAAAACCAATCTCGCCCGTTGAGCAACGGCTCGTAGGCCAACGCAGGCGACGCATATTTGGGCGGCTTGCCATGGAATGAACAAAAACAGTCTGCCGCGCTACGGAAAACGTGGTCCGACAAATGCGATTTGGTTTGAGACAGGGTTCTTTTGCCGCGTTGTCATGGCAATCGAACCCCAAAACCGGTACGACAAGGCAGCGCGGCGACCATTTCAGCTCTTCAAAGCAGCCAAGTGCTTTTGAAGAACATTGGGCACGATCGTCGTTTCTGAGCGCTGGGCTGGCCGACAGCGTGCAGCAAGACCAGGTTGCCGCGGCTGGTCACCCGCCCCTCTCCTCCTCGCCGCCGAGCTTTGATGTTGCTGAAAGGCCCTGCCCCCGACTTTTCATCCAGTATAGCGACATAGACAGCCACCGGCGCGGCTCTCCGGGCACCAAGACTGCCAACTCACCTGTCAGTTTCTCGCTGCGGCATTGCTGATTGGCGTTGCGGTAAACAGAAGACGGCGTTGCGGCGGGGCCGGACTGCTTCGCCCGCTAACGGCTTGACGTGTGCCACCTGACGGACGGTGCCCCAAAGAGGAGCGGACACGGGCCCGGCACACGCACAGCCCCCCCCACAAGTGCCATCTAACGTGCGGCCTGGAAAGAAGTTGCGAAAAGGCGATCTTTTCGTGAAAGAACGGTTTTTTCTTTGACACCGACTGGAGCAGTGGCTAATATCCACCGTTGTAGCCCGAGCAAGGTGGGCAGTGGTGCACGATTGCTCGGGCAAGGGGGGAACCGGGGGCTGGTCTTTCTTTAACCTTGGAGGAGGAAAAAAAGAGCAAGGCACGAAGAACAAACGAACAAATGGACAACGATTCGACGCACGGTGCTTGTGCAGGCGTTTGTGCGCGGCCTTTCTCAAAAAGAGGTAGCGGCGCTTGCGAGTGCAAAAGCGCCGGCGTGGAAGGAAAAAGACAGACCGCTGCGAATCGATTGTGTCTTAGATGAACGCTTGCCGGCCGTTTTAATGGCATCGGCTAGCCCTGAAGGCAAAGATCGATAGCAGTGTGGTGTGCCAGCAGCGGAAGCCGGCACAGTTTCCTTGTCGCACGAACGACGACCCAATGTTTTTGCAACCTGTGGTTATGGAGTAGTCGCCCATGAAGAAAATGTTTTTATCTTGTATTGCCGTTGCTGCGGTCGGCCTACTGGCTGTCGCGCCAGCAAAGGCGCTGGTCATTTCTACGCAGCTCACGCTGGATCCCAGCAGCGAATTCACGTTGATCCTTACGGCCCTTGGTGGTTCGACGTCGGGTGGCGTCACGGTTCCCATGACCGGAACGATCGACGCAACATTCGACAACGACTTTGACATCCCTGTCGCACTGGGACTTCAGTTCGATGGATCGGACATCAATCTCGGTGACGGCGGCCTATCGCTTCCCCTAGGCCCTCTGGGCGCCGTATTTGCCGACCTGATCGGCCTCGGATTCAGCACGACCAGCGGCCCGTTGGCCTTGGTCAATACCAGCGGATCGATGAGCACCTTCGATCTGGGTGGTACCACGCTCAGCATCGACCAGGG
>WGDQ01000786.1 GCA_015493185.1 Planctomycetaceae bacterium | reverse complement strand
TTCGACGCTTGTGTCGCTTCTACAGCCGGCTGTTCCCAAAGCGCGCCTGACCTACGACCCGACAAACAGCATCCTGATTGCCTGGGCCAATGAGGCGGATCAGGAAATGATCCGGCAGGCCGTCCAGCGTTTGGAGGCCGACACCCCGGAAGCCAATCCGCCCAAGCTGGTGGTTTATCCGCTCAAACACAATACGGCCTCGAGCGTGATCAGTGTGATTCAGCCCTCGGTGCCCAAGGCGCGACTGACCTACGACAGCACAAATACCAATCTGCTGGCCTTCGCCACCGAGAAAGAGCACGAAATCATACGTCAGGCCGTCGACGAGATCGAAACGCGGGTTCGCGAGGCCTCGGAGCGAACAGCCGTTGTTTATGCTCTAGGCGATGTCGAGCCATCGACAGCCATTGCCATGGTTCGGGCACAAGCCCCCACATCTCAGTATGCATCCGATCCACGAAGCAAGTCGCTCGTCGTGTGGGCGCGTGCGGAGGAACATGAGCAGATCAAGAAAACGTTGGAGAAGTTGCGCGAGGGTCTCGAAGCAGCGCCCACGAAAACAACCGAGGTCTACCGCTTCACGGCCGCCGATCCGGTCGATGTGAGTCGGGCCGTACGCACGCTGTTTCCCAGTGCGGAGGTCGCGGCCGATCGCGGCAACCGAACACTGCTGGTCACGGCCACCCCAGAGGAGCAACAACGAATTGCCGAAATCGTGGAGCAGGTGCAGAAGAAAACCGACGTGGCCCAAGGCACCTCTGTAAAAGTGTACGTTGTACGGCAGGCCGATCCCGTGGCGCTGGAACGAGCGCTGCGAAACGCGCTGCCTCGTGCATCGATCGCCGGCGACCGGTCGACGCACACGCTCACGGTTTGGGCCACCGATGCCGAGCACGAAATCATCTCGCAAGCCATCGAGCAATTCGAGTCGGGCATTCCTGCCGACAAGCGCCCGCAGATCGTGGCATACCCGCTCAAGGATGTCGACGCCACCAGCGCGCAGCAACTATTGACCAATGCGTATCCTCAAGCACGCTTTTCGCTCGATCGCATATCGCAGAGCCTGATTGTGTGGGCCACGCCTCAAGAGCACGAAGCCATCAAGCAAGCGATCGATCAGATCCAATCCACAGCCACGGCCACGGGAGGATTGAAAACCCGGGTTTACCGTTTCCGCAATGCGACTCCCTCAACGGCCATTTCCGCGTTACGGGTCTTGCTGCCCAATGCCACGATGGCCGTCGATGCCGCCACGAGCAGTCTGGTTGTGACGGCCACCCCCCAGCAGCATGAACAAATCCGCGAGGCGATCGCTCAGCTTGAAGGCGAGGGCGGCGACAACCAGGCCCCTCAGCTCAAGGCCTATTCCATCCGAGGAGCCGATCCGCAAAGTGTTCTTTCCGTGCTGCGCGACCTTTTCGCGAACCGGACCGAGGTGCGTCTTTCGCTCGACGCCGAACATCATCGATTGATTGCCTGGGCAATGCCCGAGCAACATGAGACGATTCGCACCACGCTGAAGGAAATGGAAGCGGTCGAAAGCCCCGAGAGCACGGCACAGGTCGAGGTTTATCCTCTCGGTACGGCCGATCCCGCCGCCGTCGAGGAAGTGTTTGCCGACCTGTTCCGCGATCAGCCCGGTGTGCGGATCGTCGTCGATCGGGCGCAGCGGCAGGCCGTGGCCGTCGCGTCTCCTTCCCAACAAGCGACGATCCGGGCAACCATCCAGCAGATGCAGGGGCCATCGCGGCAGTTCGAGGTGATTCCGCTCCGCGTGGTCGACCCGTTCGCTGCGGCCGCAGCCATCAACCGCTTGTTCGATGTCGACCAGCGAAAACCGAGCCCATGGGATCCTATCGTCGAGGCAGATTACGACAACCCGCAACTGCTGGTGCGCGCTACGAAGGAAGACCTGGAAAAAATCCGGGATTTGCTTGCGAAAATGGGCGAAATCGGCGTCACGTCGATTGCCGGACAAGAGGGACGAAATTTCCGCGTGCTTCCGATGAGCGAGCGGACCGCCCGACAAGTGATTGAAGAGGTTCAGCGCATCTGGTCGCAAATTCGGCCCAATCCCATCCGCGTTGTCACGCCCTCGGCCGTCGCGCCGACGATGCGCGAGCAACGCACGCGCGAGAATTCCAAACCGGCCGACTCCCGCGACGGGGCAACCCAACAAGCGCCCGGTGGCGCGAGCCCCGCGCGCAAATCGGCACCCAAGCCACCTGCAAATAAGCCAAATAATCCAAATAAGCCACTGGAAAAGCCCGAGGCAGAGAAACCGTCGGCTGATTCTGGTGCCGGCGGCATACCGTCGCGGGAAGGCGGCCGTGGCGATGAAGGTTCGTCGGGCAGCGGCGGCTCTCAGCACCACGACAATCCCGGAGGGGCATCCGCGACCGCGTTCGGAGCAAAGGGCGTGGCGCGGCATCACGAC
>WGDQ01000785.1 GCA_015493185.1 Planctomycetaceae bacterium | reverse complement strand
GGCCGACACGGTGATCGACGACCTGCAAGCCTTCAGCCCACGGCTGGAACCGATTGCCGAAAAGGCCGACGCGTTTTTCGACAAGAGCAACGCCGTGGCCGAGAACCTGCGGCGCGAAACCGAAGCCATGCGTGGCTCGGGCGAGCGGCTGCACGACAGCCTGGGCGGTGCGCAGGAAGTGATCGACGGCCTGCGGCGGCACTGGCTGTTGCGACGCTATATCGACACCAGCGGCGGCGAGGCCACGATCTCTCCGTCGGAAATCGGCAGAGGACCGGTATGGCCGTGAGCATGCACCATGGGCACGTTGAGCGATGGGCCATTGCTGGCGGGCGGGGACGACTGCGAACCGCGCTGCGGGCAGGCTGCGCGCTGCTGCTGGTGATGGGGCTGGCATGTGGTTGCCGCACCACGGGCGGCGCGGCCGACGATGCCGAAGTGCGGCGCCACGCCGAGGCGGCCCACAAGGCATTTAGCAACGGCTACGAAGAAGACGCCATCCGCCGCTATCGCCGGGCCGTGCGGCGGGCTTGGGCCATCGACAACGCAACGCTGATCGGACGGCACGCTTACAACCTGGCGGCCGCCTATGCTGCCGTAGGACGCTACGGCGAGGCACGCGATTGGCTGGCCGAGGCGCGGGCCGAAATGATCCGCGCCGGCGACGACGCCCTGAAGACCCACATTCTCGAAGCCCACGTGGCGCGGCAGCAGGGTTATTTGTTCGAGGCCCGATCGATCACCGATACGGTGGCCCAGGCCGTACACGCTGACGGCGGCCGACTGGGCATCGGCAAACACAAACAGTGCACAGCCGGCGGCGCCCACACCAACGGCGGCTGCCGCGCGGCGGGCGGCTGGCATGCGGACCCCGCAGAAAGCGGCGGACCGTTGAGGGCCTTGGCAAGGCGGCTTGAATCGATCGAGCCAAAGCAGCCCGAAGAACGACACGATCATGCCCGCAAGAAGCTGGAGAAGCGTACTTCGGAGGTGCAGGTTCACCTGCTGCGGGCCGAACTGGCGGCCGATCAGTTCGATTTGCAAACGGCCAACGAAGAGCTGTCTGCCGCGCGGCGGAAGATGCGTCCGCGCATGGATCGGGCCGTGGCCGCCGAGCTACAGCGTGTGACGGGCCGAGTGGAAATGCTCTCAGGTCGTTACGGACCGGCCGGTGCCCGCTTCGACGACGAAGCCCGGCTGCTGCGGCTGGCCAAAAGCTACCGGGGCATTCCACAGGCCTACCGTTCGGCCGCCGAGGCATATGAAATGGCCGGACTATTCGGCATGGCCGTCGACCGCTACGTGCGTGCCGCGCGGATGCTGTACGCTCGCGAAACGTTTCTGCCGGCGTTGTGGTGCATTGATCGGGCGCTTCCTCTGGCATTGGGCAACCGCGAACTGGAGGGTCGGCTGGCCGTCGTGTTTCACGAGATCGCCCATGCCGTAGAAGAGCGGTCTGCCGAGAGCAACCAGAGTGAGCCAACTCCCACGGTCCCGTCAACAGACAGCACGCACGAGCCCATTCACCCCATGCCCGAGCGCCCCGCACCATACAACGGCCCTGATCTGCCCATGTTGCCGGAACACCTGCCGCCACACGCTGGGCAATCGCGCGCGACCAGCTCGGCGCAACCTCTGCTGGTACCCAGCCGGTCCCCCGCCGCCACGCCTGCGGTCAACGCGCTCGCAGCGACCCGTCTTCATTGAGAAATCGGGGAAGGTGAATGGGGATGCGATCACTGGCGAATGGTCTTTCTGCAGGCATTAAAAGGAAAACGCCGAAACTGTTTCTTACAATGGGTTTGGAACGGACGGCTGTAAGCTCGCGCACCGAGGAGACCGTGGTGTTCTGGCTTGAGCAGGCGAGCTGGCAATGTGTGGCAGCAATACTGTACTGATGGATGAAGAAAGAAATGCCGTTCGACTACGACAAGCTGATTTACGGATATCAAAAACTCCTCGATTCGGAAGCCACACAGAAAACACAGCAATGGTGGGAGCGGTATCTCAAGGGAGTCATACGGTTTAGGGGAGTAGGTATCCCGAAAAATCGCGAGTTGCTGACAACATGGCGCGAACGCCACGGCATCGACACCTGGCCTTTGGAAAATCAACTTGAACTCGCGCTGCGGTTTTTCAGTCAGCCCGTGGCGGAAGACAAGCTCGCGGGCATTCTGTTCATCCAGAATTTCCTATACGACAAGCTGCCTTGGCGGACCTTGCTGAGAAGATACAGCGAGGTTTACGAAAAAGGCTGGATCTTTGATTGGAACACCTGCGATTGGTTCTGCGTGCGGGTGCTCGGACCCACGATCGAGGAAGTGGGCGATGAATGTGCCCGGGCCGTGGCTTCGTGGAGCCGTGCTGCGAACCTGTGGCAGGCTCGCTCGTCGGTTGTTTCCTTCGTGAACCTGGCGGCCGAAGAGGCCTATCGCCCCTACATCGAAGAGGCGTGCGCTGTGCTGCTTGGGCGAGATGAGCGGTTCGCGAAGACCGCAGTGGGCTGGATTTTGCGCGAAATTTCGAAGCACGATGGAGCGTTTGTCATCTCGTTTGTCGATCGGCACTTGAACTTGTTTTCGAAAGAGAGTCTCGGAAACGCCCTGAAGTATTTCGACGGCCAGAGAAAACAAGCGTGCTTGCAAGAATTCGCTCTCTTAAAACGTTCGCAAAGCCCATGAT
>WGDQ01000784.1 GCA_015493185.1 Planctomycetaceae bacterium | reverse complement strand
GGGCGCCCGCCGTCGATGGACCGGCAGCCTTCGGGGCGATCGGCTGAGGCTTCCTCGGCCGCCCTCGGTCGCGCTGCCGGCGGTGGTCGCGTCTTCAGCGGGCGGTTGTTCCGGGGTGCCGTTATCGTCGTCTTCATCGCTGTCGTCGCGAGGCACGCGCACAACGGCGATCAGCTCATCGCCTTCGTCGAGGCTCATGATCCGCACGCCTTGCGTGTTGCGCCCCACAACGCTGATTTCTCGCACCGCGATTCGCTGAATCTTGCCGCGGGCCGTGATCATGAACACCTCGTCGTCTTCGCGCACCGACACGACACCCACCACCGGGCCATTGCGGGGCGTGGTTTTGATGTCTCGCAGCCCCTTGCCTCCGCGGCGCTGCGGCCGGTAGCGACGCGTGCTGATGTGCGATTCCGATTCGCCGGCGGTGCCTTCTTCGTCGGCCATTTCGGCCGGTCCAAAGGGCGTTCGCTTTCCGTAGCCATTGGCGCAAACCGTCAGCAGTGTGGCCTCGGGATCGGCCACCACCATGCCCACCACGCGATCGTCGCCCACAAGCGTGATGCCCTTCACGCCGCTGGCATTGCGGCCCATGGGACGAACCTGCTCTTGATCGAAGCGAATGGCCATTCCATGTGCGGTGGCCAACACGACGTGGTCGCCCGGGCGCGTGATCACCACATCGACCAGCTCATCGTCTTCGCGGATCTTGATGGCGATGATTCCGCTGCGCAGCGGACGGCGATAGGCTGCCAGAGGCGTCTTTTTCACCAACCCACGACGCGTGGCCATCATGAGGAAATGATCGGGCTGGTCGAAATCGCGCACGGGCCGACAATCGGTCACCCGTTCGCCTTCGGCAAGCTGCAACAGGTTAACGATCGCCCGGCCACGGCTATCGCGGGCCATTTGCGGCAAGTCGTACACCTTGCGCCAATAAACCTTGCCTCGATTGGTGAAAAACAGCAGGTAGTCGTGCGTGCTGGCCACGAACAGGTGCTGAATCGGGTCTTCTTCTTCGGTCTTGGCGCCCTTGAGCCCCTTGCCGCCGCGTCGCTGGGCCCGATAGGCACTGGTAGGCGTGCGTTTGATGTAACCCTGGTGGCTGATTGTCACCACCATGTTTTCCTCGGGAATCAAATCCTCGAGGTCGATGTTGCCGATCTCCTCGCCGCTGATTTCCGTGCGTCGCGGATCGGCGTGTTTGCGTTTCAGCTCCAACATATCCTGGCGAATGATGGCCAGAATGTTTTTGTCGTCTGACAGTATGCGGGTGAACTCGGCGATGTCGTCGAGCAGTTTGCGGTATTCTTCACCCAGTTTTTCCTGCTCAAGGTTGACCAGTTGGCCGAGCGTCATCTTCAAAATGGCATCGGCCTGCAAAGCGGTGAGCGTGTAATCTTCGGCCGCGCCGCGTTCCTCTTGAAAGTTGGCGAATCCCGCCTCGCCCAAGGCGCGGCGCAACAAGGCGGCCGGACAACGAATTTCCATCAACCGTCGCTTGGCCTCGCCCTGGTTGGCCGATTCGCGAATCACGCGAATCACTTCGTCGATGTTGGCGTAGGCCAGCAACAACCCCTCGACGATGTGCTTGCGTTGCCGGGCGCGGTTCAGCAAAAACTGCGTACGCCGCCGGATCACGGTCATCCGATGGCGGAGAAACTCCTCGAGCATCTCCTTGAAGTTCAGCGTGCGCGGCTTGCCGTCGACCAGCGCCAGGAAGATGATCGAGAAGGAATCTTGAAGCGGTGAGTACTCGTAAAGCTGGTTGAGCACGACTTCCGGCTCGGCGTCGCGCTTCAGTTCCAGAATCAGCCGTACCGGCTCCTTCAGATCGCTTTCGTTACGGATGGCCGAAATGCCCTGAACGCGATTTTCCTGCACAAGCTGTGCGATCCGCTCTTCGACGCGATCGCGGGCCTGTTGGTAGGGGATTTCGGTCACCACGATGCGATGTCGGTTCTTGCCGAACTCTTCGATGCGGGCCCTTGCCCGCACGGTGATGGTGGCCCGCCCCGTGTGGTAGCCTCGACGAATGCCCGAGCGGCCACACACAATGCCGCCGGTGGGAAAATCGGGGCCAGGCACGATTTCCAACAGCTCGTCGATCGATACCTCGGGCGTGTCGATCAGCCGAACCACCGCGTCGCAAATCTCACCCAGGTTGTGCGGCGGAATCGAGGTGGCCATGCCCACGGCAATGCCGTTAGCACCGTTGACCAGCAAATTCGGGAAGCGCGAAGGCAGCACGCTCGGCTCGGTGCGCCGCTCGTCGTACGTTGGCACGAAGTCCACCGTGTCGAGCCGCAAATCTTCGAGCATCATCGCCGCGATGGGCGACATCCGTGCTTCGGTGTATCGCATGGCGGCCGGCGGCAAACCGGCAATCGAGCCGAAATTGCCCTGCTTGTCCACCAGCACGTAGCGCATGTTCCACTCTTGGGCCATGCGCACCAGCGTCGGATAAATCACGCTTTCGCCGTGCGGGTGATAGTTGCCGCTGGTATCGCCCGAAATCTTGGCGCACTTCACGCGCCGCGAACCCGGCGTGAGGTTCAGGTCGTTCATGGCCACCAAGATGCGCCGCTGCGAAGGCTTGAGCCCATCGCGCACGTCGGGCAACGCGCGGCTGACGATCACGCTCATCGCGTACGTCAGATAGCTGTCTTTCAGCTCTTCCTCGATAGGCAGCGGCACCGTGTGGCCATCGCTACCGTTGGAGCCCGAAGCGTCGGGAGAAGGTGGGGTCGGTTCGTTCGAATCCGTCGACAACGCAAATCCTTTCCGCTGCTAATCGAAACGCGGGGCGCGTGGCAAAGCGGCAGACGGGCAACGAGGAACAAACTGCGGGAGAAGGCGGGCGTCCGGTTCCCCGTCGATTCGCGAAGCGAGGACACCGTGGCTCGGCGGATCTTTCCCTGTGCCTCTCGAGGCGCGCCAGAAGGCACCCAATTGCCCGGAAACCACGGCTGAATATACCGTTTTTTCCGCCCAATCTCAACGGGCCCGGTTGTCCGGGGCGGCGCATAAGTTTTTGACACACAATGCGTTGTGTGGATCGATCCGCGGGGCTGTCAACGGCCCCCACGCGTGCCTCGCGGCCGCCGGCTGGCAAGGACTATGTGGGGGAACGAACGGGTTGCTGCTCACCGGCGACCGAGCAGCCCCAGCCGATCCATCCAAGCCACCAACCGTCGGGCCACCGGGCCTGCGGCGGTCGAACCGTTGCCGGCGTGCTCGAGCACCACGACAAACGCCAGTCGCGGTCGATCGGCCGGCACATAGCCGGCGAACCAGGCGTGGTCTTCGCGCCGCCGGCCATCCGCGTCGTGGCCGGTTTCGGCCGTGCCCGTCTTGCCGGCGATGGGCACCGACTCGAGATACACCGTGTCGTGGGCCGTGCCCAAGGGATCTGAAACCGCCTGCTCCAAGCCCCGTCGCACGGCCCGTAAGACCTCGGCGTCTAAACCTGCCACGGGTCGCACCGGATGATCGAACCAACGGTCCAGCGGCGAGCCGTCGACTTCGTCGGCCCGCGATTGGATTGCCAGGCCACGAACCACATGGGGTGTGACCAGCTTACCGCCGTTGGCTACTGCGGCGAGCAGGCGAACCACTTGCAGCGGTGTGGCCGTGAGCTGGCTCTGACCGATCGCCAGCGCCTGCGTGTCGGCCGTATGCCATGTGCTACGACTCGTGGTTCCAGCCGTGCGGGGTCGCGGCAAGTTGCCGGCCCGCTCGTACGGAAGATCGACACCTGTTGGATTGCCAAACCCCAGACGCAGGGCCCAATCGACGATTGCCTCCGGGCCAGCCCGCGCCGCATGGTGGAAGAAGTAAACATTGCAGCTACGCGCCAGCGCATCGGCCAACACGATGTCGCCATGCCCGATACCGCGGTGAACGAACAACTGGCATCGCCAGTGTTCGGGATCGTGCAAATAGCCGCGGCAGTGGAACGGCGCATCGGGAGACAGGGCCCCCGACTCGAGCAGCGCAATGGCCGAAAGCACCTTGAAAACCGAACCCGGCGGCAGCGCCATCTGAATCGCGCGGTCGAGAAGTCGCTGCTGCGGATCTTCGAGCAAGGCTTGAATCGCCCGTGGGTCCGTTTCGGCGAATTGATTGGGATCGAATCGGGGCGACGAGGCGGATGCCAGCAGCTCGCCACTGCGAACGTCCAACACCACCACGGCACCGCCACCCTGTCGTGGCGTGTCGCGGCGCTCTAGCGCCGCATCGAGCAGCCTTTCAGCGGCACGCTGTAGCCGGGGATCGATCGAAAGCACCAGGTCGAGGCCTGCCTCGGGAGGCCGTTCCACGTGGCTTCGCAGAATGCGTCCGCTGCGATCGCTGTAGCGAATGCGCAGTCCGCGTTTGCCTCGCAACAACGGCTCGTAGCGACGTTCTACGCCGCTGCGGCCCACCCGATCGTCGGCCTCGTAGGGGGCAGCCACCGCCTGCGAGGCCGCCAGCGTTTCCCGATCGACCGGACCGAGATAGCCGAGCACGTGTGCCGCCAACTCGACCGAAGGATACTCGCGCCGGCGTCCCAGGTCGATCCGCACGCCAGGATAACGGGCCGGGGCCGACTCGATCGCGGCAACCGCCTCGAGCGAAATACCCTCGGCCACGACATGATAGTCGAGCTCTTCGGCCACCGTAATCGGCGCGGTGTCCACCAGCGGCTCGTCCGGATCAACAAGATGGTCCACTGCTTCGAGCGCGTGACGCCGCAAGCCGTTCCACCACGACTGCGATTCTTGCGCGGTCGAGCCTGCCGCCCGATCCGCCTGTGAACTTCTTGCGACACCGCCTTCTTCGCGCGGGCGGTCCGCGCGGTCGCGGCCGGCGACCGCTTGTTTTTCGCGAGCCGATTGCCGCGCGCGGTTCACATGCTCGGCAATGCGCCGCACGCGGCGCTGAATGGTGGCGATGCGTCGCTTCCACACATCGGGCTGAAGGCCACAAAGCCCGGCCAGCCGGCGATGCTCGTCGGCCAATTCGCGGCGCACGGCCTGCATCGCCCGCCGCATTGCCTCACGGTCGCCGCGCTGCTGCGGCGAAAGGCGCGCCCGCGCCATGCTCCGCAGCCACGCCGGGTTGGGCGGATCTTCCAAGTAGCGGTAGTGCATGGCCAGCGAAGGCACTTGTTGATCTCGCGCCAATACGGTTCCATCGCGGGCCAGAATGCGCCCTCGCATGGCAGGCAGGCTTTCACGCTGCTCGATCGGTTGGGCAGCGTGATATCGCCAGGCCCGACCGTCAAGC
>WGDQ01000783.1 GCA_015493185.1 Planctomycetaceae bacterium | reverse complement strand
GGTGGACCACGTTTCACGTGGCGGAAGCGGGGTGCGCCCCAACAGCACCACACGCGCGCGGCAGCGCTGATGCAGCCAATCGGCCACTTCCAGGCCAAGGCCGCCCAGTCCGCCTGAAATGACGTACACGCCACGATGCCGGAGTGGTAATTGAATGTTGTGTGCCGCCCCGAGCGATAGTGGTTCGATGTCGGGCCGCCAACGCTCGCCTTGGCGATGTACGATTTCGGGCGGCGCGTCGGGCAGCCCCAACTCTCTCAGCAGCATTTCGGCCGAGGCGTCCGGGCTTTCGTCGGCATCGTTGGCGATGTCGATGCTGCGGCAGCGGAGGCGGTGGTCTTCTCGATCGACGACCCGCAACAACCCGATAGCCGCTGCGGCCGTCGGGCTAGAAACATCGTCTGCACGGCATGCCTGTGCCGATCGAGTAACGAGAAGCAGGTGTAGCCCATCAGGCCGTTCGCGCTTCGCGAGTGCCTGGTGCAGGTGCAGCAGGCTTCGCACGCCATCGTCGAGTTGGGCCTCGATGAGATCGAGTGCAACGGTGCCACGATCTTCCGCTGCCGATGCATCGACAGCCGACGCACTGAGCGCGGCCGACCAGAAGTGCAAAACGCCGTGCAGCGTGCCGAGACGCTTTTCAGCCCATGAGAGCAGTTGCACGTAGTCGTCCGCAACGTTGGGACGAGCTTCCATGCGGTTGGCGCCACGCGAGGCCAACCCGGGGCCACGCACCACCTCCAGCACCCGCGCGCCCCGATCGCGAAGCCGCCGGATCAACGCGCGGGTTGCGGGGCGTTCGTCGCTGAAGACGAGCCAATTGTCCATCGGCAAGCCCGCCGGCGAAACATCTTTGGCAGGCCACGGCACACGGTGCCAGGTGGGAACGTGCAACCAGCCGGATAGCACGTCTTCGCCGGCCGGCTCGTTGTTCGTCGCGTCGGACGTTGCCACCGAAACGGGTTGATCGGGTGCGGCTCGCTCGGCCGAATCGCCCTGTGCAGCAGATTGCGACGGTTTCGACTCGACGGTCAGCTCGCGTCCGTCGATCCAACAGCGTTGTCGTTGGAAGGGGTACGTTGGCAGAAGGCAGCGATGGTGATTCTCCGCACGGTAGACAGCATTCCAGCGAACGTCGGCCCCCAGCACGTAAAGCGTGGCCAACGCAGTGGCCAGGGCTTCGGAGTAGTGCGGCGCTCGGTCGGTGGCCTGCCAGTCGGGCTGCAATGCGTCGTTGTTGACCTGCTGATCGCGGTGTTCGCCCGAGGCGGCCGCATCGGCACGGCTACCCCCGATGGCAAGCAAACGCTCGGCCGTGGGGCCATGGCACCACTGGCGCAGCCGTCGCCGGTCCGATGGTGTCAGCTTCTCCAGTGCCGCGGTAAGGGTGGCGACCAACGCATCGCGGGCAGCCTGATCGTTGGGCGCCGGGGTTTGGAACCAACCCTCGGCGGTCGATGATGCCGTGCCGTGGCGCCGCTCTCGGAGATGTCGCACGGCCTGCGTCCAATCGGCGGCCACGATCGCCACGCGGTGGTCGAAATGCCGGCGTCCCACCGCGGCGGTGAAGCAAATGTCGCCAAAGTCGCTATTGTCGCCGGCAAGACGATCGTCGGTTCGATCCGCCGTTTGAGCTGCAACGTGCTGCACGGCCTGCGCATAGCGGCCGAGCAACACTTCAAGCGCGTCGCTGTCGCGCGCTGAGATGGGGAGCACCCAGGTAGCATTGCCGTGGTGGGGCGCGCGGCGCACCGTAGCTTGTGGAGGTTGCTCGACAATCGCGTGTACGTTGGTTCCGCCGAAACCGAACGAACTGACGCCCGCCCGCCGCGGCGTGGGGCCGGTCCAACGGCGAAGGCGGTCGTTGATGAAAAACGGCGTGCGTTCGAAGCAGATGTGCCGATTGGGACGTTCGACGTGCAACGTTGGTGGAAGCACACCGTGCTGAACCGCCAAAACGGCTTTGATCAATCCGGCAATACCGGCCGCCGCCTCAGCGTGGCCGATGTTCGATTTTACCGTGCCGAGGGCACAGGTTGCCGCCTCGATACCGGCTGGGCGGTTGAAAGCCTGTTGCAAAGCCCGAAGCTCTACGGGATCGCCCAATGCCGTGCCGGTGCCATGGGCTTCGAGCAAGCCGATGGTTGTCGGATCGACCGCGGCGGCGGCCAGCGCCTCGCGAATCACTTCGCGCTGAGCGTGTGGGTTGGGCGCCGTAAGCCCCACCTTGGCGTGACCGTCATGATTGATGGCCGTGGACCGAATCACGGCCAACACCCTATCGCCGTCGGCCAGCGCCGCATCGAGCGGCTTGAGCAATACGGTCCCCACCCCTTCGCTGCGCACGTAGCCGTCGGCCCGATCGTCGAAGGCCTTACAACGGGCGTCGGCGGCCATCATGCCGGCCTGTTGGCAAACCGCAATGCCGCCGGGCGAGAGGATCAGGTTCGCACCACCGGCCACGGCCACGTCGGCCTGGCCATCGGCCAAGGCCCGACAGGCTAGGTGAACCGCCACCAGCGAGCTGGAACAGGCCGTGTCGATCGCCAGGCTTGGACCTTTCCAATCGAAAAGATACGAAATGCGATTGGCCAGCATCGTCAGCGCATTGCCCGATCCGGTATGAGGATCGAGATGCAATCCTAGGCTGCCGAGCAGGTGCAAATACTCGACCGTCGACGCACCAATGAACACACCACAGCGGCCGTCGGCCAGTTGGTCAACCGAATAGCCTGACCGCTCGACGGTTTCCCATACCACTTCGAGCAGCAGCCGCTGCTGCGGATCCATGCGCCGCGCCTCGCGGAGCGAAAGGCGGAAGAAGCCCGGATCAAACTGGTCGATGCGATCGAGAAAGCCCCCTTCGGATCGTGTGGTTTCGAGATCCGGTTTTTCCGCCGGTTGAAGCGCGGTTTGCCACCAGGCGCCTCGCTCGATGGGCAACGGGCCAACGCAGTCGACCGAATGGCAGATGTTGCTCCAAAACGCCTCGGGGGTGTCGGCCTTGGGAAACCGACATGCCATCCCGATCACCGCCGCATCGAAGCGACGCGGCACGATGCGCCCAGACGACGCGGCGGTTGCAACGGCGTCGGTCGATGAAGTGGCGCGGGAGCGTTGGGCCGCAACAGAAGATGGTGAAGCAACCGTCGACCTTGGAACCGCTGACGGCGGTGCAGTGTCTTGGGATGCTTCAGGGGCCGATGCCGACGACGACGGCTCGGACATCGAACGTCGCGGCCCGTTCGATTCGGCTGTTGCCGATGGGCGCGAGACAGATTCGGCGACCGGTGAGTCGCTGCGATGCGATGCAATTGAAGCGCTGTTTGCCGCCGCTTCTCTTTCAAGCCATGCGAGCACCGCCCGACGATGATCGCGGAGCAACGTTTCACGCAGATCGGCAACCGTTGGGCACGCCAGCAACAGCGTGGCATCAAGCCGCAGATCAAGGGCTTGTTCGATCGAACGTTGCACCCGCAGGGCCAGCATCGAGTCGAGCCCCAACTCCTGGAAATTGGTCGTGGTGCCGATCTCTTCCGGTGCAACACCCAACATCGAGGCGAATTGGCCGATCAGGAAACGATCGAAATGGTGAAGCCCCTCGGCTTCTGTGCGCCCGTGCGACGGCGAGTCGCTCGCGCACGGCCGTGCGGCGGCACTCTGCGACGAACGTGAACGCCCCCGGTCAGCAGCGGAGGAGGGACTCGCAGAGGAGGGACTAGCCGTCGTATGACCAGCATCGTGCGTCGCATGGGCCGGGTGTGTCGTTTCCGCTTCTGCTGATGTGGCCCGATCGTTTTGCGCTGATGACGGCGGTGAAGCTGAATCGCGACGAGCATGTGGCTCGCCGACACCCGTGCGTGACGTGTTTGCGTTACTCGATGGCACGGGCGAGGGCAGCGCCTGCCGGTGGAAAAAGACCCAGCGGCGCCGTGGATGGGCCAGGGCGTAAAGCAGCAGTTGTTTGCCCAACCAGGCGCCGATTTGCGGCACCTCGGGCCTTCGCGGATCGTCGCCTGTTGAGAGGGCCGTGTTGTGCAACATGCCGCCCGCGGACCAAGGCCCCCAATCAATGCTCATCGTCATGCGATGCGCGGCACCGGGCTCAGTGCCGACATGGCTCGAGGCCATCGCGTCGAGGCATGCGTTGGCCACGGCGTAAGCAGCCTGACCAATGTGCCCGAAAAGCGACGCCACGGATGAATAAAGAACGAAGAAATCGAGCGGGTCGTTGCGCGTGAGTTGTGCCAGCAGTTGCGCCCCTTGAACTTTCGGATGCAACACAGCACGGAAGGCGTCGAGCGACGTGTTGCAGAGCAGTGCGTCGCGCAGTACACCCGCGGTGTGAATGACGCCTCGCAAGGGCCCCATTTCCCGTCGAATTTCGTGCAGAGCACGACCAATCTCGGCGGCGTCGCCCACGTCGGCGGCAATCGTTAACACGCGCACGCCACGTTGTTCCAAAGCGCGGATCGTACGGTAAGCTTGCTCCGGCACGCGCTGGCGCGAATGCGTCTCGCCATGCGGCATTTCACGAGGCCGCGGCTGGCCCGAGCTGGGCGGCACGGTTCGCGCCAGCAAAACGAGTTTCCGGCAGCCGGCGTCGGCCAGTGCCTCGGCAGCCGCCAGACCCAACGCTCCGGTGCCACCCGTGACGAGGTACGGTCCGTCGGTTGGAAGCCGAAACCGATTGTGGGTGTCGTGCGTTGCAACGGTTGTCGAATAAACCGACTGCGTGGGGTGCGATGCATCGAACGCTCGAATCGTGGGGCGGAACATCCCACACCGTCGAACGGCAAGGTCGGACTCGGGACTGCCGCAGCCTAAAGCGCGAAAAACCTCGTCGACCAACGGGATATCGCGTTGTTGGTGTGCGGCCTGCTCGATGCCATGTTCCACGTCGAGGCAGCGAACATCGAGCCGTGGGTGTTCGAGCTTAACGACGCGGGCCAGCCCCCACAGCCCAGCGGCCGTCGGCGACGAGCAGATTTCGTGATCGTCGATCGCTTGGGCTCCGTACGTTACCAAGCCCAAAGTCCATGTTGGTGGGCACCATCGCGTAAAAGCCTGCACGGCCAACAGCGCGCTTTCCAAGCCGACACCCGCCCGCCGCTCGGAATGCAGCGAGCCCACACTATAGGCATCAGGAGGCGCCGCTGACGAAATCAACGAGGCACCAGAATCCGAGGGGAAATCGCTGGGATCGCTGTCACGGTAATTGCTTGGAGCAATGCCTTCGCCGCCCGGCGCTGGAGCCATGTCGAACGACCAAAGGTGCACGATACCACCAAGCGGCTCGGACCCGCTGGCAATGTGG